>JAIMBL010000047.1 GCA_023511615.1 Leptolyngbyaceae cyanobacterium HOT.MB2.61 | reverse complement strand
GGCAAGGGGGTTCACCCCCTCCACCCC
Source organism: Leptolyngbyaceae cyanobacterium HOT.MB2.61 (assembly GCA_023511615.1). GTDB lineage: Bacteria > Cyanobacteriota > Cyanobacteriia > Leptolyngbyales > Leptolyngbyaceae > Leptothermofonsia. The sequence continues at coordinate 26,028 of JAIMBL010000047.1, read as the reverse complement.
CCAACCATCTTTAATTTAATTGCACCCAGCTATTTATAGACCTGTGGGACAAGTGCAAGACTTTGAGCGAAGCCAGCTAATACTAGTGTTCCGCCAGGAAAATTTTGACGGGTCTGCGACCCGTCAAAATTTAACCCCCATAAACTTCCTGGGTATTCGCTAACCGTCAAATTCAATTTGGCAGAGTACTAGTCATCTATGCTGAAGTTTCAGCACCCAAAAAATGAAAATCAGGCAGAGTTATTCCACCCTCCAATTTCCAGGCTGACTCCTGCCTCCTGGCCCTAATCCCTGATTCCTCTCGCCACTGAACCAGTTTGCCTGATAGGATACGTTTCAAATCCTCCTGTCAGGATTACCCTTTATCCTGATGCTGCTTGTGTCTCTGCATTCTGCTACCTGGCATGGTTAGCTATCTCGTTTCTCTGGTTATTTTTACGGCAATCTATGCCATCTTCAGCCTGGGGCTCAACCTCCAATGGGGGTTCACGGGGCTGATTAACTTTGGGCATGTGGCCTTCATGACCGTGGGTGCTTATGCCACGGTATTGCCCAGCAATGGGGGGGTTCCTCTGGTTCTGGCAGCATTGATTGGCGGCGGCCTGGCAGCCTTTCTGGGGCTCCTGATTGGGTTTTCGACGCTGCGATTGCGGGAAGATTATCTGGCGATTGTGACGATTGGGGTTTCTGAGGTCATTCGCCTGATTGCTCTGAATGAAGAATGGCTGACCCGTGGTGCTTTTGGGATTCAGCGATTCCCCCTACCCCTGGAAAACTTTCGCCCTACCCTGTTCAGCCGATATGTGATGATTGGGATTTTAACGGCGATCGCAATTCCGGCTTTCTGGCAACTGTGGAAGTGGGCAAAACGTCGCCTGCAAAAAGTAGGAACCTTGCTGGATGCAGGACTCATACTGACAGCGGTTTGTGCGGCCCTTACTCTCTGGCTTTATGGGGTCTGCGCGATCGCCCTCTACAATTTTTCAGACAATCCCTCCAGAAATGGGCTGATGCTGGTGTCGTTGATTGTGCTGGCCCTGGTCTTCTGGCGGTTGGAATGGCTGGTGCAGTCTCCCTGGGGGCGGATTCTTAAGGCAATTCGGGAGGATGAGGAAGTTGCCAAAGCGCTCGGCAAAAATGTCTTCTGGTACAAGCTGCAATCTTTGATGCTGGGTGGTTTCATTGCCGGAATTGCCGGAGCCCTGTTCGCCTGGCAACTGAGTACGGTCTACCCCGACAACTTTCTGCCCCTGCTCACCTTCAATGCCTGGACTATCGTGGTTCTGGGTGGAGCCGGAAATAACGTGGGCACGATTTTGGGCTCAGTCATTTTTTGGGCCTACCTCACCATTACTCGCTACCTGCCTGACCTGCTGAAAGTGATTCATGGCGTGATTCCGGTAGTGCCACCAACGGTGGATGATGCCCGGTTAGGAGCCTTTCGCATTATGTTAATTGGGCTGATCCTGATTGTGCTGATGATGGCTCGACCGCAGGGAATTTTAGGAAAGAAGGAGGAACTGACCCTTGGTCGATAAGTCACCAAAATCACCAGACTTCCCGACTGATGTTGCCGCAGAAACTCAGGGAGAAAGCCTGGCGGACGTTTTATCAGAGGTGGAAGATATCGGAACTTCGATGGCTCCATCCCAACTTCCCCTCCTGGCGGCGGGCGGACTTGTCAAGAGTTTTGGTGGCATTCGAGCCGTGGATAACGTGTCGATTGAGGTTGCGAAGGGAAGTATCACCGGGCTGATTGGGCCCAATGGGGCTGGCAAGACAACCTTGTTCAACCTGCTTTCAAACTTCATCCATCCCGACAAGGGGCGGGTGCTGTTTGATGGTGAACCGATCCAAAACCTGCAACCCCACCAAATTGCTCAACGGGGAATGGTGCGCACGTTTCAGGTTGCCCGTGCCCTGTCTCGCTTGTCGGTGATGGAGAACATGCTGCTGGCGGTTCAGAAACAAACGGGTGAAAATTTCTGGAATACCTGGTTTCGCGGCAAGCAAATTCGGGCAGAGGAGCGGCAGCAAAAAGAACGGGCGATGACAATTCTGGAATCGATTGGGCTGGCTCACATGGCGAATGAGTACGCCGGGGCACTGTCTGGTGGTCAACGCAAACTGCTGGAGATGGGGCGGGCCTTGATGGCGAATCCTCAACTGATTTTGCTGGATGAACCCGCTGCCGGGGTCAACCCCACCTTAATTAACCAAATTTGCGATCGCATCCTCACCTGGAACCGCGAAGGCATCACGTTTCTGATCATCGAACACAATATGGATGTGATCATGTCGCTGTGCGATCGCGTCTGGGTCCTGGCCGAAGGCCGTAACCTGGCAGCAGGCACTCCCGCCGAGATTCAAACCAACTCCCAGGTGCTAGAAGCGTATTTAGGCCAATAGCAGCCTCCGTAGAATCAATGCCCAGTCTCTACACTGAAATAGATATCAATACATCCAGGAGTAAGGTATGGCGAGCATTGGTTCACAAAGAGACCTGGAAATACTGGAACACCTTTTTGTATGACTGCGACTCGCGGCGATCGCTTCAGCAGGGGCGGGAAATCTGGCTATCATTGCGGCGAGTTCCGGGGGAGGAGCAGACTGAGTTTCAACCAAAAGTTACCCTGGTTCAACCGGAGATCTGCTTGAAATGGGTTTCATCCATCCCTGGTTTTGTCGATGAACATATCTTTCAGCTTCAGGATATTGGACGCGATCGCACCCGCTATATCCATCAAGAAAACTTCTCTGGTTTTTTGTCCCGGTTCATTTTTCCCATCATCCGCCAGGATGAACTTCAGGGCATTCGTCGGATGGCCAGAGAACTGAAACACTATGTAGAAACAGGAGGGTGAGGGGCGGGTCAGTTGTGTCAGTGGTTGGAGAGGGAGTAGGGAGTAGGGAATCAGGAGTGGGGTGATGGAGTGACGGAGTGATAGCCCCTGACACCTACCACCTACTACCTGCTATAAAAAGCGGTGGGAACCAGCAAAAATTAACCGGTTACTCTCAAATCATGAGAAGCAACCGGCCTAGAGCTAAAGCACAGATAGAGCAGGTTCAAAACTAGCTCTTAGAGAGAAAGTCTTGACCTTGCTTAAGAGCTTGCTGACCAATATTTCTGGCAACCCAACCCAGTGCAAGTACCAGAGGAAGCAGAACAATAAGCAAACGCCAATCCATAGTGTTAACCTCTCTCTTCAATTGATAAAGATTTTTGAATCGCTCTCATATTTATGTTTTATCGCAAGTGGACAAGTTTTCATAGTCCCTGATGAAGGGCGGGTAACATTGTTACTCCTTCACCTATCTAAATCCCAAATCCGTGCCCTTTCCAGCATGAACCAGGGCTAACTTTCTGTAACGTTCCGCGTGGTCGAGCAGTTCAGCGGCTTCCTGATCAGAAATTTGACGCAAGACTTTGCCAGGAATGCCAACCACGAGCGATCGCGCCGGGACATCCTTTGTAACGACAGCTCCAGCACCAATGATGCTGCCTGCCCCCACACGCACCCCGTCCAGTACCACCGCCCCGATCCCGATCAAACAGCCCCGCTCCACATAGGCACTGTGAACGACTGCCCGATGTCCCACTGTTACGTAATCTTCAAGAATGGTCGGTTTGCCGGGATCACCATGAAGAATTGCCCCATCCTGAATATTGGTGCATTCGCCAATTTCAATTCTCTCAACATCGCCCCGCACTACCGCCCCGTACCAGATACTCACTCCACCTGCCACCTCTACCCTGCCAATTACCGTTGCATTAGAAGCAACAAACGCCGCCTGGGCAAGATCGGGATGGGGCAGAAAGGATGAATTGTCACTAAAATCATTCACAGTGCTGTCCGAATAAGGGGGAATTGAACGTAGAATTGCTTAAATGGTGGGCTGTCTCCCTAGTTATAATAGACCCACTGGCACTGACACATAGAGAACAGGCAAATTGCCCTCGATGACCAACCCCGGCTTGCAATATCCAATCTTCGGTCCGGAGATTCAGTGCCCCCACTGCCGTCAAACCATTCCGGCACTGACCCTCACGGATACCTATTTGTGTCAGCGGCATGGAGCCTTTGAAGCAAACCCCAAAACAGGGGAACTGATTCACCTTCAATCTGGTCGGCATTGGCGACAGTGGGAGGGCGAGTGGTATCGTCAGCATACCCACCCCGATGGTATTCGGTTTGAAATTCATGAAGCGCTGGATCGGTTATATACTCAGGGGTATCGGGCGACGCGCGTCATCATCGCTCAACGCTATAAAGATTTAATCAGTACCTATTTAGAACGCAGTACTCCCTGGCGCGGGCAGGCAGAACCACCACGTCCCCGACTGTATGGCTTGCCAGTTGAGTTTAGCCCCACCCCAGAAGAAGAACCCTGCTGGGAAGTCATCAACTTTGACCTGGAAAAGGAACCGGGAGCGCCTGTGCGCTATCCTTACTTCCGCTTATTCGAGTAAAAATGGCTCTCCTGAGAGTTTGGTGATAAGCATCGCTCCTCACCCAAACAAAATCAATATTCATTCCAGGGATTCTGTTTTAGATGAAAGAGTGCTTATGCTACTCTCTCACCGGCAAGCCAGGAGAACCATAAAAATTTTTGTTCCATTTCTAAAAATGTGTGCTTATATTGTTCAGGGCTTCCAGAAGAAATTGGGGCTTTGAATACAGGCAATCAGGATTGGAGCTGTGCGGCTGTTCATAGCCGGAGTTGCAATTCCTTGTATTCGCTTTTCCTGGCAGCTTGTTTTTTAAGCAAGTTCTTTCGTCTATTGGTTTTCCTGGTCAATCATCAAATTGCTCGGGCGTTTGTTCATAGAACATTTCCATTCGAGAGGTCAGTTTTTCCTTCTGGAGAATTGAGGGTGGTATTCCTTTGTTATCTGATTTCTTTTCCCTTACTCGCGCACCTACTAACATTTTCACGGCCAGTGCTAGAAATGCTAGTAAGGTGTGTTTTTCTTTAGCTTTAATTGAAATCAGCTGATATCCATTTTGGCTGGTTCTGGTTTTGTAGAGCACCGACTATAGCGAGGCAGCTAATTTCCCTATCCTGAGCTCTGCAACAATCTAGGGGGTTTCTAACGAGAACTCCTCGGCTGAGGATTTGAAGAATTTGTAGCTTTTGAGCCTTGAGTGGATGGAAGTTCTAGCTCTGTCTCAGCGCTGGCAGGACTCTTAGCCAAAGAGAACGGGATACTATAGCTTTTCGCTACTAGTTGAATAAACTCAGAGAAGTACTCGTTCACAGCTGGCTAAGGAACGGATCAACTCAAGAAAAAATTTTTTCACTTTGGGCGATCGCTATTACAATGAAAGACTGGCGATCGACAGAAACTACAACTTTGTGATAATTGTTTTCTAAGTGATCTCAAAGAACTATTGGCATGTTAGTGTTAAGAATGATTTTTTCATTTCTTTAGACTCTTTTGGTTCATTTTGAGGTTTGGGTTGTGCTGCAGGTGAGGCGAAACTATCAGATTCCAGGATATTTTGCCCTGCTATTCACGGCAACTCTTAGTGATGTAATTTCTTCTGAGCCAGTCTTGAAGAAATGGAAAATGATTAGCTACCCACGCCAAATTTGCAGTGCTCTTAAGGAATCTGATCACGACCAGATTTGTTTTTGGTTGTGTTCTGTCGTAAGAGCGAGTAAATGAGGAGTAAACAAGTGAGGAAACTATGGAATCGCTAGCCTTTATTCACGCGGCTGTCAGCTACGAAGACACCAACCCCGATTCGGAGTTGAAAGTCTTTGAAAATCTAGACCTGAGTGTTTCTGGTTCTGCGCTGATGGGCCTGGCGGGTGCTGCGGTTGCGGTATCTGTTCTTGGCGGTACTCCCGGCAAGGCAACAGCGGCAACGGCACCCATTGGCCCTGGCAGCACTGGAGCCGAAGTTCAGGCAATTCAAAAAGCTCTCGGCATCGAAGCGGATGGTTCTTACGGGGTCAAAACCCAAACGGCTGTTACTGACTTTCAGCTCCGCCAGGGACTGAAGGAAATTGACGGCGTTGTTGGTAAAGAAACCGCAAAGGCACTGGGTTTAGATGAACAATATCGTCCCATTGGCTTTGTGGAAACTTGCAGTGGCTGCGGACTGAACATTCGCAGTGGCCCTGGGCTTGGCTACCACATCATCGGTGGGGCTCCCGATGGAGCGTTCCTGTACCAGGACTATGAAACTGTCGTCTACAACGATGGCTACGCCTGGACGCCTCTTTGCGATGATTGTGGCGGTTGGGTCGCCTCTGACTACACCACGGAAGATTACTACCCCGTTTCCTACGGTGGCTGCGGGTATGACACCGGCTGTGGAGACTACTACCCCGTCTCCTACGGTGGCTGCGGGTATGACACTGGCTGTGGAGACTACTACCCCGTCTCCTATGGCCCATCCCATAGCGGATGTGGTGGGTATAACAACGGCTGTGGAGACTACTACCCCGTCTCTTACAGTGATTGTGGTTGCGGTTGCTACTAGGCCAACCAATTTAGTAGGTTTGTATCAAAAATTAATAATTTTGGTACATAACCTAGTACGTGTGGAATAAGCGGTGCTATACTGCCGTTTATTCCACTTTTCTATCGCTAAGTTTCTGTCGTCAAGTTGGTTCGGGATGAAGCAAGGGAGGTCATTATGGAATCGTTAGCGCTTGTTCATGCGGCTGTTCGATATGAAGATGGGAATCCCGATCCTGAATTGACAGTTTTCGAAAACATTGAGTTGGATATTCCTGGCTCTGCTCTGGTGGGTCTGGCGGGAGTTGCTGTTGCCGTATCTGTTTTGGGCGGGGCACCCGGTAAAGCGATCGCAGCAACAGCCCCTGTTGGCCCCGGTAGTGCTGGTGTAGAGGTTGAGGCCATTCAGACTGCGCTGGGTATCGAAGTGGACGGGCAGTACGGCCCTAAAACTGAAGCTGCTGTGACCGATTTTCAGATTCGCCAGGGACTGAAGGAAATTGATGGAACGGTTGGCAAAGAAACCGCAAAGGCACTGGGTCTGGATGAGCAATATCGTCCCATTGGCTTCGTGGAAACTTGTAGTGGCTGCGGACTGAACATTCGCAGTGGTCCTGGGCTTGGCTATCAAATCATTGGGGGTGCTCCCGATGGCGCTTTCCTTGAGCAGGACTATGAAACCGTTGTCTACAACGATGGCTATGCCTGGACGCCTCTTTGCGATGATTGTGGCGGTTGGGTTGCTTCTGACTACACGACTCAAGATTACTATCCCGTTTCTTACACGAAAGCTTACTATCCTGTTTCCCATGGTGGTGGCTGTTACGAACCCGCCTACGGTGGGGGTTGTGGTGGCGGCTATTACCCGGAGGAAAGCTACTATCCCGTCTCCTATGGAAATGGTGGCTATGTACAAACCAACTACCGCGTTGGGTTGAATGTTCGCTCTGGTCCAGGGCTGGATTTTGCCAGAATTGGAGGAGCGAATGAAGGGGCTTTTGTTCCTACGGCTGGCGGTGTTGTTTACCGGGATGGATATGCCTGGCAGCAGGCCGATTGTGGTGGTTGGGTTGCAACGGATTATCTCTATTAAACTGTTCTGGCAGGAGAGAATTCTCAGCCAGCAGCCAGCAGGCCGAACCATGGGAAGGGAGTAGAAAGGAGGAATGGTCAGTTGATTTACACTGGTGTTCCGTCAGGAAAATTTTGATGGGTAAAACCCTCAAAACTTAACTCAAATCAAACCATTAAGCTTTAACCACCTGTCAAATTTAGTTTGACAGACCACCAGGTTCTAATAGCTTCTTGTATTCACCATCACTTAACGTCTTTAAAGCATCATTGACTAATCACCTTTTTGGATGGCAATCAATGAAGTGAGGCTTTAAGGAATGGAAGCCGAAGCAGGCATCAGCGCAACTTCTTTCCTGGTTTGCGGGTTGGGTAGCCTGGGACAGTATTGTGTACGGCTGCTGAGGGAGTTTGAGGTAACCATTAACGCGATTGAAGCGATCGCCCCTCCCCACTGGGAAATTCCAGACCTGCCCAACTGGCTAAACGAGTTGGTGATTGGGGACTGCCGTCAGCCCAAAATCTTGGAACAGGCAAACATCCATCAGTGTCGGGCAATTTTGCTCGTTACCAGCGATGAGCGGGTCAATATTGCAGCGGCTTTTGCGGCAAGATCGCTCAATCCCAATATTCGTCTGGTAATCCGCTCGGCCCAAGAGAACCTGAATGAACTGTTAAGCCAGCAATTGGGTAATTTTGCCGCCTACGAAGCGACCCAACTTCCTGCTTCTGCCTTTGCTCTAGCTGCCCTGGGCGATTCAACCCAGGGCTTTTTTCGGCTGGAAGGCTGTTTACTGCGAGTGGTGAAGGAGCAAATTTCAACAGGGCAGCGCTGGTGCGATCGCCGCCAGCTTTATGAACTGAATACCTCCACCCGCAGAGTCCTGAACTATGCTGAACACGGGGCATCTCCAATAGATGCTTTTTATCAGTGGGAACCCAATGCCAGAGTGAGAGCCGGAGACACCATTACCTATATTGAAATTGCCGAACGGCTAACCAATCTTGCGATCGCCCAGGAAGACGGTGTCCGATTTCGCTGGCAGGAGTTGATTCGCAATCTGGCCTGGAAACCCCTGAAACACAAGCTCAATCAGTTTTGGCAGAACAGTAACCAGATGCAGCGAGTTGGTATTCTTTCCTGCATTGTGATGGTGAGTCTGTTGCTGGCTGGTGCGGTGCTGTTCAAAATGCAGTACTCAGACATCAATCTACAGGAAGCATTCAACATTTCGCTGATTCTGGCTCTGGGTGGGTTTGACGAATTGTTTGGAGGGCGGCAAATGCCCTTTCAGATTTCCTGGTGGCTCTACCTGTTCAGCATCAGCATGACCGTAGCAGGCACCATTTTCATTGGTATTCTCTACGCAATTTTGACTGAGCGAGTTTTGGCAGCACGATTTCAGTTTCTAAAACGTCGCCCTCCGGTGCCAAAGACAGGGCACATAGTCCTGATTGGCCTAGGGCGAGTGGGTCGCCGTGTCGCAGACCTGTTGCTGGAATTGAAACATCCCCTGGTGGGAGTGAGTGCTACAGCAATGCCATTGGAGGTGCCGTCAGAAATTCCTCTGGTAACTGGAGAAATTAAAGACTCCCTGGCAAAAGTCAATCTGGCAAAGGCAAAAAGTGTTGTGGTGTTGACGGATGACGAGGTGGCTAACCTGGAGATTGGGCTGATGGCACGGGCAGCAAACCCCTCTTGCAATCTGGTTTTGCGGACGGTGGATCAGCGGTTTGCTGAAAGCGTGGCACGGCTACTACCTGATGCCAGAGTTTTAGGTGCCTATGCTCTGGCGGCAGAAGCGTTTGTTGCGGCTACGTTTGGTGAAAATATTCTGAATCTGTTTCGCCTCAACAATCGCACAACCCTTGTTACAGAATACATCATTGAAGCTGGTGATACTCTCGAAGGGCGGTTATTGGGTGAAGTTGCCTATGGCTATGGAGTTGTGCCCATTCTGTACCAGAGAAGCAGCTACGACTCCGCTCGATTGATGCCGCTCGATGATATTCGCCTGCATAGGGGCGATCGTCTGGTTGTTCTGGCAACCATTGAAGGATTGCGACGGGTAGAACAGGGGATGGCGTTAGAACGCCATTGGCTGCTACGGGTTGAAAAGGCAATGTCTCAAGAGGCTGCCTTTGAAGGAGCCGGGGCGATCGCCCGCATCTCTGGCTGTGACATTAGCCTTGCCCGCACCTTGATGAACCAGCTTCCAAGTATTCTGGAAGTGCCCCTCTACAAACACCAGGCACTTCGACTGGTGCGAGAACTCAGCAAAGTTCAGGTCTCATCCCACTTGGTCTCTGACCCAGGTGACGGGTGTTAGGAATGATAAGAGACTATTTCTACAGACTCTCAGGCACCTTTTCAGGCACTGTCCAGTAGTCAATTGTTCTGCCCTGGACTCTAAGAGGATGTTTGAAAAGCTAAAGACGGTTAAAACCGTCACTACAAACTCAGAGCTTTAGGGGTGTACACGAGGATTTTTCAGCTCGTAGTGATGACTTTAGTCATCCAAATGACTCGACACCAGACTTTCAAGGCATCCTCTTAAATTAATTTTTCTAAAATAGATTCCTGTAACCAGGCCGTGATCTGTTTTTAACTCAAAAACGCCTGACCCAAAGTGTTATTACCCAGACTGAGTACGGAAATTGCTGTGGGCTAGAACAGAAAATATCTTTGCGCCATTGGCAAGACGGTTGCGGGTTCACAGGTGAGCAATTGACCATCGGCGCGCACTTCGTAGGTTTCGGGATCAACTTCCATTTGGGGTGTGGCGTCGTTGAGCTTCATGTCTTTCTTGGTCAGCTTGCGGATGCCAGAAACGGCGACAGCGGGCCGTTGTAAGCCGATTTGCTCAGGAATTCCTTTGTCCAGGGCAGCTTTGGAGACGAAGGTGAGAGAGGTGGCGGCGATCGCTCCCCCAAAGCTGGCAAACATGGGACGCATGTGAACGGGTTGGGGGGTTGGAATGCTGGCATTGGCATCCCCCATTTGAGCCCAGGCAATCATGCCACCTTTAATCACCAGTTCTGGTTTGACGCCAAATAAGGATGGTTTCCAGAGACAGAGATCGGCTAGCTTGCCCACTTCTACAGAACCGACGTATTCAGCAATGCCGTGGGTAATTGCCGGATTGATCGTGTATTTGGCAACGTAGCGTTTGGCGCGGAAGTTGTCGTTGCGGTTGTGGGATTGCACGTCTCCCGTTGTATTGGGTGAGAGCCAGCCGCGATCAAACTTCATCTTATGAGCCGTTTGCCAGGTGCGGATAATGACTTCTCCAACGCGTCCCATCGCCTGAGAATCAGACGAGATTATACTGAGGGCTCCCAGGTCATGCAGAATGTCTTCAGCGGCGATCGTTTCGCGCCGGATGCGGGACTCGGCAAAGGCCACATCTTCTGCAATGCCAGGATCTAAGTGATGGCAGACCATCAGCATGTCTAGATGTTCATCTAAGGTGTTGACGGTGTAGGGGCGGGTGGGATTGGTGGAAGAAGGCAACACATTCATCTCCCCGCAGACCTTGATGATGTCGGGAGCGTGCCCACCGCCTGCACCTTCCGTGTGATAGGTGTGAATGCAGCGGTCTTTAAAAGCGGCAATGGAGTCTTCGACAAACCCGGCTTCGTTAAGGGTATCCGTGTGAATGGCAACCTGGACATCATATTCATCGGCAACGCTGAGGCAAGTGTCGATCGCCGCTGGCGTCGTTCCCCAGTCTTCGTGCAACTTCAAACCGATTGTCCCGGCTTCCACCTGTTCTCTTAAGCCTTCCGGTTTAGCGCTGTTTCCCTTGCCCAGAAAGCCCAGGTTCATTGGAAAGGCATCCGCCGCTTGCAGCATCCGGTAAATGTTCCAGGGGCCGGGAGTACAGGTGGTGGCGTTCGTCCCCGCTGCCGGACCTGTGCCGCCGCCAATCATGGTGGTAATTCCGGAGGCGATCGCGACCTCAATCTGTTGCGGGCAAATGAAGTGAATGTGAGCATCAATTCCGCCCGCTGTCAGAATCATCCCTTCGCCTGCGATCGCCTCCGTACCAGGACCAATGATGATATTCACATTGTCCTGAATGTGAGGATTACCGGCTTTGCCAATGGCATGGATTTTGCCGTCTTTGATTCCTACATCGGCTTTGACAATCCCCCACCAGTCGAGAATCAGCGCATTGGTAATGACCGCATCCACCGCCCCGTCTGCATTGGTAATAGGCGATTGCCCCATTCCTTCCCGAATCACCTTACCGCCGCCAAACTTCACCTCGTCGCCGTAGGTGGTGTAGTCCTGCTCAACTTCGATCAGCAAGTCCGTATCGGCAAGGCGGACGCGATCGCCCACCGTGGGACCAAAGGTCTCAGCATAGGCGCGACGGTTCATACGGTAACTCATGGCTTTCCTCACAGACGTTCAAACGATCTAAAAATAATTCATAATCAGCCCATTTAAATGTTCTGAGCTTACACCCACGGTTTGTTTTAATACCAATCGCCTGCGTGACTCGTCACATCCTGAAGATTGAAGCGGGGGTAGGGTGTTTTTCGATGCCTATAGGCGCTTGATGTTTCATGGTGCTTGAGCCATACGCTTGCTATTTCCACAATTGTTGAGCATAGCGCCGTTCCCCATCACTAAACCAGCGGATAAATTCTGCTGGGTATGCCCACTGCTAAGTTGGCTTGACTCCATCCTCAAATCACGATTCATCTTTTTTGCCAGCTTGAGCCGTCACCCAATAGCGGCTTTGACGCTCAATGCGGGTCATGTTCGGCACAGGTAATTCTGCATAGGACTTCCGTCCTGAAGGTAATGTTTGCCATTTGTCACGACCTGCTGGCTTTGACTATGGGGGCAGAGCAACACTGTTTGGGCATAACACCTCAACTCTATACATCACCAATTGAAAGACCAGTGCCAATCCCAATCAAGGTCACAATCTTGTATCCCTACTATTAGTTTCAACCACTCTTCTCTGCAAGTGTGATCTAAACTTTACTACCCAGGCAAAAACTGAAGCGGTACAACAATTTCATATTCATACTCAGATTCAACAATGCCAGTAACGTCTTGAATAGTTGACAAACTTCGAAAAACAATGCTGGGGTTTCGCTCCTGGGGTATCCTGAACTAGTGGCAAACCAGCGATAGGAAAAGGATTGCGATGAAACTGGCAGCGCGTGTTGGACAGGTTACCCCCTCATTGACCCTGGCGGTCGATACTAAGGCAAAAGCTATGAAAGCCGAGGGAATTAACGTCTGTAGCTTCAGCGTGGGTGAGCCTGACTTTCCAACCCCGGCCCATATTGTGGAAGCCGCCCAGAAAGCTCTGGCGGAGGGCAAAACCAAATACGGCCCAGCAGCAGGAGAGCCAAAACTACGGGAAGCGATCGCCCAAAAACTCCAGAAAGAAAATCTGCTTTGCTATGGGGCAGAAAATGTCATTGTTACCAACGGTGGTAAGCATTCTTTGTTTAATCTGTTTCTGGCAACGATTGAACCAGGCGATGAGGTAATCATTCCTGCACCCTACTGGGTCAGCTATCCAGAAATGGTGAAACTGGCAGAAGGAACCCCCGTGATAGTCGAAACTACCGCCGAAGGTGGATTCAAAATCACTCCGGAGCAGCTACGCCAGGTGATTACGCCCCGGACTCGTATTTTTGTATTGAATTCCCCCTCCAATCCAACGGGGATGGTTTACACACCCGAGGAGATCAAAGCCCTGGCAGAGGTGGTGGTTGAAAACGACATTTACGTCGTATCTGATGAGATTTACGAAAAGCTGCTCTATGACGGAGCCGAACATTTCAGTATTGGGGCAGCCAGTCCAGAAGCATACGATCGCACCATCATTAGTAGCGGTTTTGCCAAAGCCTACTCCATGACCGGCTGGCGAGTTGGCTTTCTGGCCGGTCCGGTGGATCTGATCCGGGCCTGCATCACGATTCAGGGACACAGCACCTCGAACGTCTGTACCTTTGCCCAGTATGGTGCGATCGCTGCCCTCGAAGGTTCTCAAGCTCCTGTAGAAGAAATGCGGCAGGCTTTTGCCCAGCGTCGTCAATACATGCTGGATGCGCTCAATGCAATTCCAGGGCTGACCTGTCCCAAACCCGATGGCGCTTTTTATCTTTTTCCCAGCATTCAGAAAACCGGGCTTACCTCCCTCGAATTCAGTGAAGCTTTACTGACACAGCATCAGGTTGCCGTCGTTCCCGGTATTGCCTTCGGTGCCAATGACTGCATTCGCCTCTCCTACGCTACTGACATGGAAACTATTAAGATTGGCATGGAGCGGTTAGATCGGTTTGTGCGATCGTACATCTCATAACCTGGTAGCAGGAGTAGATCCCTATTGTCCCTGCATCGATGTGCTTCTTCCATCACTTCCTGGTCGGTTGTGACCAGGTTCCAGTTTGGTAAAGCTCAGACGACGATCTCCCGCTTCTGATTGAATCTGGGAAGTCAGAGCTTTCCAGGATGGGTTTGCTAAACCGGAGCTTAGCAACCAGGAGAAGTGCAATCTTTGTCACTATTGAGTTAATAGCTTCCTAAAATCTGTAATGATCTATGTCGCTTGCGCCGATTTTGCCACCCTGCAATAGAAAATAGCCCTGCACATATAGCCCTACACATAGGGTTGGATATTCCTAACTTTATCAGTCCCTAACTTTCAGAAACAGCTATGCGAACCCACTCCCTCTCCTCTGCCGAGACTGAAACTCGGACTCGTATCCTCAAAGCTGCCCTGCGGCTATTTGCCCGCAGAGGATACGACGGCACTACGACCCGTGATCTCGCTGATGCCGCAGAAGTGGCAGAGGGGACGCTGTTCCGCCATTTCCCAAATAAAAAGGCGATTCTGATAGAAGTTGCCACTCAGGGTTGGGTTGAAATTTTGACCGATCTGCTAACGGAACTGAGTGAGATGGGCAGTTACAAAGCTGTAGCCCAGGTGATGCGGCGGCGCATGCTACACCTGCACGAAAATGGGGATATGCTGCGGGTGTGCTTTATGGAGGCGCAGTTTCATCCTGATTTGCGCGATCGCATCCAGTCTGAAGTAATTGCCAAAATGACCGATGTAGCCGAAGCTTTCTTTCAGACGGCGATGGATCAGGGGATTTATCGGCGCATGGACCCCAGAATGGTGGCACGGGTCTTTCTGGGCATGTTTACGGTCGCCGGTTTTAGCCAGAGCACAATTATGGAACCCGGAAGCTCTGCCAGAGACATGCAAGAAATGGCGGAAGGAATTGCCGATATCTTTTTGAATGGAGTGCTGGCAAAGGACGAAGTATAGCCTGTTTCCCCTTACTGTTCTTGACTGATTGCGATGCAAACTGTTGGCAAAACCGAATCCATAGCAGATGCGCTGAAGGCCCGGCGCGAACAATTAGCAGAACTGGTAGACTTCCCGGTGATTCTCTGGTCTGGAACCAGCATTCCGCGGAATTTTGCGGCAAACAAATATCTATTTCGAGCCAGCAGCCACTTTCTCTACTTTGCCGGGTTGCCTTTAGAAAACGCAGCGATTCGGTTAGAGGCAGGCCGGCTGGAACTGTTTATGGATGAGCCAGCTCCGGACAGCGCTCTGTGGCATGGAGAGCCACCCAGCCGCCAGGCGATCGCAGAAAGGATTGGAGCTGATCATGCTTACCCTATGGCTTACCTGAAGTCCAGAACCGATGGAGCAGGCACTATTCCTGTTCAGGATGCTGCCACTCGATCGCTGCAATCCCACTTCCTGAACCGGATGCTTTCACCCTCCACCAATCTGAGTGGGGTTGATCGGAAACTGGCTGAGGCGATCGTGTCCCTGCGCCTTACTCACGATGCGGCTGCTCTGGCAGAAATCCGTCGGGCGATCGCAATCAGCGCAGAAGCACACCGGGCGGGGATGGCAGCCACGCGCAACGCAAAAACAGAAGCACAGGTGCGGGCCGCCATTGAAGGGGTAATGATAGCTCACAATGCCACTCCTGCCTATTCTAGTATCGTTACTGTGCATGGTGAAGTGTTGCATAACGACCAGTATCACCATGGGATTCAACCGGGCGATCTGTTACTGGTGGATGCTGGTGCAGAAACCGAGTCGGGGTGGGCATCGGATATCACTCGCACCTGGGCAGCGGCAGGTCAGTTTTCTGCAACCCAACGAGCTATTTACAATGTTGTGCTGGCGGCCCACGATACCTGTATTGCCGCCATGCGTCCCGGTGTGGAATATCGAGATATTCATTTGCTGGGGGCAAAAGTGATTGCGGAAGGATTAGTTGATTTAGGCATCCTCAAGGGACAACCGCAGGATCTGGTGGATAGGGATGCCCATGCCCTGTTTTTTCCCCACGGCATTGGGCATCTGCTGGGGCTGGATGTTCATGATATGGAGGATCTGGGTGATCTGGCAGGCTATGCTCCAGGACGAGTCCGGAGCGATCGCTTCGGCTTAAACTACCTCCGCCTTGATCGTCCCCTGCAACCTGGGATGGTCGTCACCATCGAACCGGGCTTTTATCAGATTCCCGCCATTTTGAACGACTCTGAACGGCGGGCGAAGTATCACGATGCTGTGAATTGGGAGCGTCTCTCCGATTTCTCTGATGTTCGTGGCATTCGGCTTGAAGATGACGTACTGGTAACCGAAACAGGAACTGAAGTGTTGACGGCTACCCTGCCGATAGAAATTGAAGCAATCGAAAGGCTCTCCTGAGAGTTTGGTGATAAGCGACGCTTATCACCAAAACAAAATCAATATTCCAGGGATTTTGTTTGAGATGAAAGAGTCGCTTACGCTACCTTTTCACCGCCAAGCCGGGAGAATCGATCAAAACAATGGTCTGAATTCCCTGCACCCCACTCCCTATTTTTCTCTCCTCACCCAAGCTGGTGAGCCAGAAATCACCCGGCAAGATAGCGCGCACGGGGGAGTTAATGCGTGCTTTGCAATGGGTATCTTAAGGTCATACCCATTCCTCAAGTACGAATGTTTCAACCCGGCGGGGGGCTGCCGGGTTCTTTTTTAGCCATTTATTTGGAATCCTGCTTTTCAGCAACAACTGGAATCCGATATCAAATCGAGTAAGCGGAATCGAGCAATTTCGGCAATTTCGGCGATCGCTGTCTCCATTTCCACCTTCATCGGGTTTTGTAACCGATGCTCAAAAGCTTCCAGAATGCTGGTTTTTGTGTGATTTTTGACCGCCACAATGAACGGGAACCCAAACTGGTCTCTATAGGTTTGATTGAGGGCATGAAACCGTTCAAATTCCTCCGGAGTAAGCCGGTCTAACCCAACTCCAGCCTGCTCTTTCACCGAAGCCTCTGCCATTTTGGCCTTGCTGCCCAAATCGGGATGGGCCCGAATAAGTGTCAGTTGTTCTTCCACACCCATGCGGCGAACTACAGCAACCATTTTTTGATGCAGGTCTATGATATTGACGAAGGGGCGGCTGTTCCAGGCCTGCCGGGCGATCGCGGGCGTATCTTCAAACACCGCTCCCACCGCCTCAACAAACTCCTCCTGGCTCATCTGGTTGAGTTCAGCGATCAAGTAGGGCATGGGCAATTCGATTTTGTTTTTTCCACAAGGGTTTCTCACTCAACGGTGGTCAACCATCCCTGTTCAACGACCCTTCTACCATTGATAAAACCGTAGTCCGCCGAATCTACATGGCTGGCACCTCCCACGCCCCTTCCTCCTTCCTTCCTTCCTCTGGCTCCTGGCTTCTAGCTCTTCCCTTTCTCCTTTCCCCCTTTCTCCTTTCCCCTCTCTCTAGCCCCTTCTAGCCCTTTTCTCCCTTCCAGTGCTCTGTCAGATTTATAGCTGTCGCCAAGTTGCTTAGGACACTCGGTTTAAGGGGGTGGGGCTTCGCCCCCAGGCAGGGGGTTTCACCTCCAAAACTATCTTTAATTTAATTGCACCCAGCTACTTAATTTGATGGGTAGCGAATACCCAGGAGGTGAATGAGAGTTAAATTTTGAGGGTTTTTACCCATCAAAATTTTCTGACGGAACACTAGCTTCCCCGATAAGTGCTGTAAGACCAGGGCGAGGTGAGCAAGGGCACATGGTAGTGGGCATCTGGGTCAGCAATGCCAAATTGAACTGGTACCTGATTTAAGAACGGCGGGTTAGGAGTGTGAACGGACTTTTGAGCAAAGTAATCACCCACAGAAAATACAAGTTCATAAACCCCCACTTTCAATTCTCCAGCACTCAGTAAGGGAGCATCTGTACGCCCATCCGAGTTAGTGGAGGTTGTTTTTAAGAGCATTTTCTGGCTCGTTTGCGGATCAACCGTCCATAACTCCACCGTCATACTGGCAGCAGGGCAACCGTGGGCTGTATCGAGAACATGGGTGGTGAGTTTACCGGGCATAGGGCATTGGAATTGGAAATGGGTTATCGCATGGGACCTGCCAGAATGATCTTGGCGATCGCCCCTGTCACATCCGCAGGCTTTTCGCTGGCCAACTGGTCGTACCATTGCTGGGTGACATTCGGGTCTTTTCCATGAATCTGCTCAGCTCGTCGGCGAGCCTTCTCCACAACTGGATTAGCCCGTTCCATCCGCTCCCTTTCATAACGCTTGAGCGCATATTCAATGCCCAGATTTGTCGTCATCAAATAGTGGGTCAACACCAGGGCATCTTCCAATGCCTGACATCCCCCCTGCCCCAGATCAGGACAGGTCGTATGGGCAGCATCTCCCAACAATGCGATTCGACCTCTTACCATTTGGGGCAGGGGACCCACGCTATGGATCAGAACCCGGTTCGTCTTTTCAGGGTCAAGACGCTGGATCAGGGTCTGTACGGGGTCTGCCCAGCCTGCAAAAAAGGCCGTTAAATCGCTGCGAATATCCCCCGCTTGCTGGGCTTCCTCCTTCGTCATGGGGACATCAAAGAAAAAGTAGAAGCGATCGCTCCCCACCGGCATCAGCGACGCCCGCTGGTGTTCTCCCACGTAAATCATCCACGTATCCCTGGGAGCCAGATCCGGGGCCACCGGAACCAGCCCATTCCAGTTCACATAACCAGCATAGTCAGGCTCTACCTTCTCATCTAACACATACTGGCGTAGAATCGAGCGCACTCCATCTGCCGCTACCAGCAAATCCCCTCTTGCCGCATGTCCATTTTCAAAATAAGCCGTTACCCCCGTCTCATCCTGATGAACACCGACACACTTACATTCCAGCCGAACCTCCTCCCCGTAAGCCTCCAGCAACATTTGTTGTAAATCGGCTCGTGCCACCGGGTAAGGGCGTTGCCCAACTTCCTCAATCAGCGGAGTTAAATCAATATCATTCAGCAATTCTCCAGTATGGCGGCGGTACTGCATCCGATTCATCAGTCCGCCAATTTCCGCCATTTTGCTGCCTAATCCCAGGCGGTTGAGTACCTTCACCCCGTTTGACCAGAGAGAAATACCTGCCCCCGCCGGACGCAATTCCCTCACCCGGTCATAAATCTCGACTTCGTACCCTGCCTGCCGTAGCGCAATACCGGCTGTCAGCCCCCCAATTCCCGCGCCGACGATAATCACTTTCAGATTATTCACCGTCTTTTCCTGCTAGTGACAATGAACTGCGCATACCTTTGGCCCCCTCTCTGCCATATATCATCCCATGCTCCGTTTCTCCGTAGCCTCTAATGCCTTAACCTTGGACTTACCAGAATTAAGTAGGTAGACATCATTAATTGGAAGAAAGGGGAGTGGGGGCGTTGCCCCCAGGCAGGGGGTTTCACACCCTTCACCCCCAAAATCATCTTTAATTTAATTGCACCCAGCTACTTACTGCATCAAAAGTTCATAGAAGTTAGGCAAAGCGGAAAGCCTGCGATCGCCCAGATAGCCTGAGAATACAAGCTCAACCTTCGCTAAATCTGCAAATTTTGTTGCTTCCGGAACCTTATTTTTCCAGTAAAGCCCCGCCAGATCCAATGGAAATTTACAAACCAACGGGCTATAAAAGCTACAGCCCGATTTAGGTTTTCCAGGGGAATCCTTTGATGAGTTAATGGAATAGCCGTCACTCTTTGGAGCTTAGAGAGTGTTTGAGTCTTGCCAAAGCCTTAAAGGGGTCTTGCCTTTTCTGAGCAATCCTGGCAAAGGAATCCAAGAGTGCTGAAAATTGGGCGTTTTGAGGAAACCGTGATGAATGTTTTGCCGACCAAAATTCCTGATGTTCTGATTATTGAACCCCGTGTTTTTGGTGATGATCGTGGTTTTTTTCTAGAGAGCTATAACGAGCGTGCTTTTGCCGACAAAGTGGGGATCACAGCCCACTTTGTTCAAGATAATCACTCCCGTTCTCGCCAAAATGTTTTGCGGGGGCTCCACTACCAGATTCAGCAACCGCAAGGGAAGCTTGTGCGGGCAATTGTGGGAACCATATTTGATGTGGCGGTTGATATTCGCAAAAGTTCACCCACCTTTGGGCAATGGGTCAGTTGCATTCTTAGTGCAGAAAACAAAAAGATGCTCTGGGTGCCACCGGGCTTTGCTCACGGCTTTTTGGTGATCTCCGAGGCGGCTGAAGTTCTGTATAAGACAACTGACTACTATGCCCCCCAACACGAGCGGTGTATTCTCTGGAGTGATCCCGACCTGGCGATTGATTGGGCTCTGACAGGAGAACCTGTCCTATCGGCCAAAGATCAGGCAGGGCAGCTTTTTCAAACGGCTGAAGTTTATTCCTAACCTGACCCTTTTACAGAAACGTCCCTATGAAAGCAATCATTCTCAGCGGCGGTAAGGGTACACGACTACGCCCCCTTACCTATACTGGAGCCAAGCAGTTGGTTCCAGTAGCAAACAAACCCATCCTCTGGTACGGGATTGAAGCGATCGTTGCAGCCGGTATCACTGATATTGGCATTATCATCAGCCCCGAAACTGGTGAAGAGGTGAAACTGAAGACCGGCGATGGAGAACGCTTCGGTGCCAACATTACCTACATTCTTCAAGATAAACCTGCGGGGCTTGCCCACGCTGTTAAGGTTGCCCGTCCCTTTCTTGGAGATGATCCATTTGTCATGTACCTGGGCGATAACCTGATTCAGAGTGAGTTGAGCCCATTCTTGAACGATTTCAAAGATCAGCATATGGATGCGCTGATCCTGCTTCGCCCAGTAGTAAACCCGACGGCATTTGGGGTTGCCCAGGTGGATGCTCAGGGTCGGGTGTTACATCTGGTCGAAAAGCCGAAGGTGCCCCCCTCTAACCTGGCTCTGGTGGGAATTTATTTCTTTTCCAACACAATTCATGAAGCGATTGACCGGATTCAACCCTCCGCCCGCGGTGAACTGGAAATTACAGATGCCATTCAAGATTTGATTAATTACCAGAAACACGTAGAAGCTCGTCAGATTGAGGGTTGGTGGCTGGACACAGGTAAAAAAGATGACCTGCTGGAAGCCAACCAGATCATTCTGGACACCTGCTTGCAGTCTAATGTGGCCGGAGAAGTGGATGCCCAAAGTCAAATTTTTGGTCGGGTGAGGGTAGGTTCAGGTTCACGGTTGATTAACTGCACTGTCCGTGGTCCGGTCACGATTGGTAGAGATTGCCATCTGGAAAATTGCTTCATTGGTCCCTACAGCAGTATTGCGGATCAGGTCACCCTGGTGGATGTGGATCTGGAGCACAGCGTTATTTTGCAGGGCGCAACAGTGACGGGAATTCACCAGCGGATTGTGGATAGTGTAGTTGGACAACGGGCACAACTGAAGGCGGCTCCCCAACGCCCTAAGGCTTTGCGCTTCATGATCGGTGATGATTCCCAGATTGAATTGACCTGAGGCAAAACGGCTGTTATCAAAACGATTTGGTGAAATTTGAATGACTCGGCTAAAGCTCAAATTTGTCCGACCCGTGTGATTGTTGGGAGAGTGTAGCAGTTGTGGAACAAATGCTTTTAACCAGGGAACCTCGCAAGATTTTAATTACCGGTGGAGCTGGGTTTATTGGTTCTAATTTCGTGCATTACTGGTGCGATCGCTACCCCGGCGATCGCGTGGTAGTGCTGGATGCCCTCACCTATGCCGGAAATCGCAATAACCTGGCTGAACTGGAAGGACGAGCAAATCTACGATTCGTGCAGGGGGATATTTGCGATCGCCCACTGATTGATACGTTGCTGCAAGAGGAAGCCATTGATCTCATTGCCCACTTTGCAGCAGAATCCCATGTGGATCGTTCCATCCTGGGTCCCGAAGCCTTTGTTCGCACCAATGTAGTGGGTACCTTCACCCTTCTGGAAGCGTTCCGCCAGTACTGGAACTCGAACGGCCAGCCCGCCCACTTCCGTTTCCACCACGTTTCTACCGATGAAGTCTATGGCAGCCTGGGTCCAGATGACCCCGCCTTTTCAGAAACCACACCCTACGCACCCAACAGCCCCTACTCTGCCTCAAAGGCTGGAAGCGACCACCTAGTGCGGGCTTATCACCATACCTACGGGTTGCCCACCTTAATTACTAACTGCTCCAATAACTACGGGCCTTATCACTTTCCGGAGAAACTTATCCCGCTGATGTGCATCAATATCCTGATGGGTAAGCCGTTACCCGTGTACGGGGATGGGCAAAATGTGCGGGACTGGCTCTACGTAGGTGATCATTGCAGTGCCCTGGATGCAGTGCTCCATCGGGGCAAACCTGGCAAAACCTATAACATTGGTGGTAACAATGAGGTCAAGAATATTGACCTGGTACATCAGCTTTGTGACTTAATGGAAGAGTTGGCTCCTGAATTACCCGTGCGTCCTTGCCACAAACTCATCACCTTTGTCAAAGACCGTCCGGGTCATGATCGTCGTTACGCCATTAATGCCACCAAACTCAAAACTGAAATTGGTTGGACTCCTGCTGAAACCATTGAAAGCGGTTTACGGAAGACCGTGCAGTGGTACCTGAATCATCGGGAGTGGTGGCAACCCCTCCTTTCGCCAGAATACCAGGCTTATTACAAGCAGATGTACAGCAGCGTTTCCAATTAACCATGACCTGTCATTCTGCCCAAACCTCGGAGGTTTAAGCACCGATGTGGATTATAAAGTGCAGTTTTAGGTTAACCCTCCGAGGTTTGCTTAAGTTGCCAATTTAATCATCGATGAAAAAGGTCTCTGACTGGAAGTTGAGGGGCTGTGCCAGCGGAAGGGTAACAGTAAAGATTGTTCCTTTGCCCACTTCACTGGTGACGGCAATGTATCCTCCGTGCAAATCGAGGCAGTGTTTAACTGTAGCCAACCCCAACCCTGTCCCTTGAATTGTCCCCACATTTGAGCCTCTAAAGAATGTCTCAAAAAGATGCTCCATTTCATCGGGAAGAATGCCAATGCCCTCATCTTTTACCTGCAAGTCAACCCTGTCGGGAAAATACTCTAACCGGAGTTCAATCTTTCCGCCCGCAGGTGAGTACTTAATGGCATTGGAAATGAGATTGGTCAGAATTTGACGCAGCAATTTTTGATCGATCCATACTTCCTGGGCTGTTCCCTCACTGGAGAAGGAAAGAACATGCTTACTGCTGGTTGTCAGTTGAAAGTCCGCCATGAGTTGCTGGCAAATTGCTTTTAAGTCCATCAGTTTGGGGACGTAGGCCAGTCTCCCAGCTTCGGCTTTGCCAATCAGTAGCACATCTTCTATAAGCCGGGTCATGTGTTGAACCGCTTCGTAAATCTGCTGGAACCGTTCCTGCTTCTCATCCGGTGACCACTCATAGTACCGCAGCAGGTCTGTGGCTGATTGAATCGTGGTCAATGGAGTACGAAACTCGTGGGAAATCATGGAGACAAAGCGAGACTTGAGTTCATTGAGTTCTTTTTCTTTTGCCAGCGCTTTGCGAATTTCCTCTTCGACTCGTGCTTGTTCAGCTTCTGCCTGTTTACGTTCGGTGATATCAATACAGCAGCCAATGTAGCCTGCAAAAGTGCCTTCGGGTGTAAACCGGGGCTTGCCATTATCCAAAATCCAGCGATATACCCCATCGGCTCGTCTCAGACGATATTCCATCTGAAATTCCTGGCGAGCAGCAAAAGCAGATTGGTAGGTCTTCAAACACTCTGACAAATCATCAGGGTGGACGTTTTCTGTCCAGCCGTTGGCGCACTCCTGTTCATGGGTTCGACCTGTGAAATTGAGCCAGCTTTGATTGAAGAAGTTGCAAACCCCATCGGTTCCAGCCATCCACAGTAGCACAGGGGCACTGTTGGCCATACTGCGAAAGCGGGATTCACTTTCACGCAGCGCTGCTTCTATCTGCTTGCGCTCTCGAATTTCCTGGTTTAACTGTTCAACGGTGTTGACAAGTTCTGCCATGCGTTCTGCAACGCGTGACTCTAGTTTGGCGTTCAGTCTTTGCAGGGCATTGATTGCCCGTTTTCGTTCTAATTCTGCAGCAGCGCGAGCGGCAAAAACTCGTAGGATGCCTTCAAAGGATGCAGGGTCAGGCATTGGCCGATCATCAATGAGACAGAGGCTACCAAGGGGATTTCCAGCGGCATCTAGCAGGGCAACGCCCAAATAGCTCTCTGCTTCTAGTGCAACGAGTTCTGGATTTTCAGGAAATATTTGACAGAGCTGGTCTGGACAGTGGTACAAGCCCTGTTGCAGGGTTTTTTCGCAGGGAGAGGGGGGGGAACAGAAGCTTTGATTGTTCTGGAACTGGTTGTTTGACCAGAAGGCGAGGGTCTGGAATTGATTGTCTACAAGTTCTGTGATGATCACATGCCGTACCCCAAATGCCTGGGCGATCGAACGGACAAGGGCAGGAAAAAAATCATCTCCCGTGGTGGAGGCAGTCCCTTCGACCAGATTTTGCAGCATCCGTTCAGCTTTTATCTGTTCGGTAATGTCCCGCCCGACTGACTGGTATTCGATGATTTCCCCTCGATCATCAAAAATGGCCCGGTTTCTCCACCGATGCCAGCGAATTTCGCCACTGGGTAGTTTCACCTGATGTTCATTGGTCACGTAGGGGTTCTCAGCGGAGAGGGATGCCAGGCGCTGTTTGACAAAGCTACGCTCTGGTTCTGGAATATGATGCAGGAAAGAGGTGTTGAGGATTTCAGCGGGTTTGCACCCCCAATAGTAGCAGTATGCCTGATTAACGAAGGTGATGGTGGTGTCGGGTAAAAATCGCGTAATAAATTCCGTTTGATCTTCTACAACCGCCCGGTAGCGAGCTTCACTTTCTTGCAGGGCGGCTTCGGACTGTTTGCGATCGCTAATATCGATGAACGTGCCAATGTAGTCAGTAACCTGACCTTTTTGATCGAGTTGGGGAACGGCTCGCTCAACAACCCAAACAATTTTTCCATCGCGGTGTTGAAATCGATACTCACTATACAGTGGATTGCCGGATTGAAGCGCTTGAGTTCTTTCTGCTAGGACGCGATCGCGATCATCGGGGTGAAGTGCCTGACTCCACTGTTGATTCAGCAGTTCCTGGGGAGTTAGGCCAGTGATGTCGCTGACCAGGTCGTTGTAGTAGGTGCCTTTGCCACTGGAATCGGTTCGATAGATACCGACGGGAGCGGCGGCGGCAAGGGCGGCATAGCGACGTTCACTGGCCTGGGCCTGTTCCAGTGCTAAACGTTGTTGTTCCCGACTTTGCTCCAATTGTTGTAGCAGCGCGATCCGCTCTATGACACTGTGAATGGCGCGGCAAAGAACTTCCGCTGTCACCTTTCCTTTGATGAGATAGTCCTGAGCGCCACTCTTCATTGCTTGAACAGCCACCATTTCATCTCCATGCCCGGTCAGGAAAATGACTGGCAAAATGCTGCTACCAGTCTGAAGCTTCAACTGGTTCAGAAACTCCAATCCATCTGAGTCGGCCAGTATGAAATCTACCAGAATGGCATCGGGCATTGCCTGGCGGCACAAATCTAAAGCTTCTGAGACCTGCGCAGCTTCGATGATGCGGTAGGTGTAGCGTTTATCTCCCTGCAAGAAGCGACGATAGATGACACGATCATCAGTAGAGTCATCAGTAATCAGGATGGTGCGGTGATTGTCCATTAACGTTTAACTGCAAGTTGAACGATGTTTAACTGGAAGTTGAACAATAAAGTGAACCCAACCGCTGGCACTATGCACATGAATGGAGCCTTGCATCTGTTCTACACATTTCTTGACCAGGCTTAACCCCAGGCCAGTCCCCCCCTGTTGCCAGCGATCGCCTTTAGGAACCCGGTAAAATCGCTCAAATAAATGCGGGAGTGCATTGGCCGGAATCTCGGCCTCATTACTCATCATGATGAAAAAGGCCGTTGGTTTAATGGTCATTTCTGGCACAGTGAAGAGCGAGTTAAGTGCGGCTGGGAATGATTCAGCTTGCATACCGGAGGAATTTTCCATAAACAGTTTCAAGCAAATTTTGCCACCGGGAGGGGTGTATTTAGGGCTTGCTGAAAAAGTATTTCACGAGCTTTGAGAAGGTTGATGGTTACATCTTGAAACTC
>JAIMBL010000046.1 GCA_023511615.1 Leptolyngbyaceae cyanobacterium HOT.MB2.61 | reverse complement strand
CATGGAGAATGGAATTATCGAATTGTACCCCGCAAGACGGCTTAGTTAATCAAGTTATTTTTGTATGCATCCTTACTGCCCAATTACCAACAGAGTTACTCTTCTCAATCAAGAGGATAAAACAATGAAAACAGATAAGCCATTTAGAAAGGCATTTATCTGTGCAAGTGTTTACTACTTATTAATCATCATTCTGGCAATTTACATTGCCAGCACCACGAACTCGGCGAATTCTCCATTTAATGGGGAACTCGATTGCACGATCGCACAAGAATCCTCTAATTTTAAGGAGAAATGGCAATGATCAGCAATGAAATTACTAATGCCCATCTACCCGATGAAACGGATGAAGCGACTATCACATCCGTTCAACGTCAGCAAACAAAACATCGGTTTAGCATTGACAGCTTCAAAGAGTATCTGGCCTATGAATTGGGAATTGCGATCGAAGCCCCACCCCCCTGGGTTGCCCGTGCATTAGTCGGTGCTTTGAGTTTGCTGGTATTTGGCACCATCACCTGGTCTGCAGTGAGTAAAGTGGATGTTGTGGCAACGGCATCCGGAGAAATCATCCCTTCCAGCCGGGTCACACCCATTCAGGCATTGGGAGGGGGGTTGTTACAGGAAATCAAAGTCAAAGAGGGAGATTATGTCCGCAAAGGCGACCCCCTGGTGAAGCTTAACCCGACACTTTCTGAGACAGAGTTTCAGCGGTTGCGAGCATTGGCTAAGTTGAAACGAGAAAACCTGAACCGTTTAGAGGCTGAACGGAATGGCAAATCTCAGACGGGTAGCTTCTTGCAGGATGAACTGCTATCGGCACGAGCCAAAGAAATCCATGCAAAAATCAATCGTCAATTGAGTGTGGTCAAAGCGGCTCAAGCAGCATTGAGACGGGTGCAAATCCACCTTTCCCTCGCAGATACAAAACGGCAGAGTCTGGGCATGCTGTTTCACCATGGGGCCATTCCCCGAATTGATTACCTGGAAGCCCAAACCGAATTTGCGTCCCTTCAGGAAGAGTATGTTGCCAAAGAGCAGGAAATCACTCAGGCAAAAGAGGAACTCAAACAACTGGAAGCAGCCCAACGCAGCGAAATATTGACTCAATTAACCCAGGAGCAGCAGGATTTAGCAAACCTGGAAGGGCAGCTTGCCCAGGCAAAGGAGCAACGCGATCGCGACACCATTCCAGCCTCCGTCAGTGGAACGGTCTACAACATTAAAGTTGCCAAAACAGGTGCCACCCTGCAACCTGGAGAAGAACTGTTATCTATTGCGCCAGAAGGAGAAGAACTCATTGTAGAAGCCAAGGTTCTAAACCGGGATATTGGCTTTGTCAAGCCTGGAATGCCCGTCAAAGTTAAGCTCGAAACCTTCCCCTATCAGGAATTTGGCATTTTGAGTGGAACAGTGGAAAAAGTCAGCGCTAATTCTGTGAATAATCAGCAGGAGGGATTGGTATTCCCCGCTCGAGTTCGTTTGAAACAACATTCAGTTCGTGTACGAGGTCAAGAGGTACCACTCACTCCTGGTATGGCAGTTACCGCTGAAATTGTGACACGCCAACGAACAGTTCTATCCTTCGTTCTTGAACCAATTACTGCAAGTTTAGACAAAGCCTTTTCGGTACGTTAATTTTGACAACGACCTCAGAGATAATTTATAGATGTTGCTGAATCTGGGGATGAAAAAAGTGAATGCCATTCTACTTTAGTTTCTCTTTATCAATCAGCTTTAAAGGCCTGTATGACGCTGCATTTACTTTCAGACTTTCTTCAGTCCGATCGCCCGATCCGCAGTTCCGCACCGACCTATTGGTATGAAGGGCGTTGTCCTCAGACAGGTGCATGGTTGAGGTTGCCGCGTACCCCTCTGGCAGAAGCGATCGCCTGTGGCTTGATGCAACATCTCGCTGAGGATGCCAGATATAACCACGAAGGCAAGATGTATGGCGTGCTTCTGGTAGAAACCTCTGCGGGTGAAAAGTGGGTGCTGAAGGCATTTTCTGGACTGCTGAATGGCAATAGTGCCGTTGCCGGATGGGTGCCACCGATTCCAGGACGAGAACAGGTTGCACTGGAGGAAGCCTCGGCACTGAAGGCTTTAGAGGCGATCAAGCAGGAGTTGATAGCATTGCAACAGACTCCAGAGCGATCGCATTACACAGCCCTATCCCAGAAATTTGAAACCCAACTTCAGCAACTTGCCGCCCGGCATTCCCAACGCAAGCAGGAACGTCACCATCTCCGTCAGACCTTACTGGAAACCCTGTCAGGGGAAGCCCTGGCTTGTGCTTTAGAGCAACTGGATGAGCAAAGCCGCAGGGATGGGATTGAGCGACGGCAACTCAAACGTCAGAGAAAGGAAGCCTTGCAGTCTCTCAAACCTGTGATTGACCAGGCCGACACCCGTATTCGGGAGTTAAAACAACAACGCAAAAGAATCTCTCAGCAACTTCAGGCACAAATGCATGCCCATTACTGGTTAACCAATTTTGCAGGCCAATCCCTATCCCTCCAGCAGTTGATGCCGGGTGGTTCTATGCCCACAGGAACTGGAGATTGTTGTGCCCCCAGGTTGTTGCACTATGCCGCCTGGAATCATCTCAAACCCCTGGCAATGGCAGAGTTCTGGTGGGGCCCCTCTGCTGGAGGTAAAATTCAGGGGCAGTTCTATGGTGTCTGTGCCGAACGCTGTCAACCATTGATGGGATTTTTGTTGTCTGGTTTGGCTGGAAGGGATTCCACAACGGTAACATCATCACCAATTTTCCATGTTGCCTGGAGCACTTTCAAGGATGAAAAGGGAGAGGAGAGGAGGGAGGGGGTAGGTGGTAACCCTATTTCTGACGCAATTCTCTACGAGGATGAATGGTTAATTGCAGTCAACAAGCCTGCTGGATTGCTCTCGGTGCCGGGGCGCTACGGCGATCGCCAGGATAGCGTGCTCAGCCGTTTACGTTATTGGTTGCCGGATGGCATGGCACTCAACACCGTTCACCGTCTGGATCAGGAGACCTCTGGCATTCTGCTGATTGCCCGTGATCAACAAACTCATAGCCAACTGAGTCGGCAATTCCAGCAACGGCAGGTCGATAAGCTTTACGAAGCTGTCCTGACCGGATCGGTCATAATGGAAAGCGGTGTGATTGATTTGCCCCTGTGGGGCGATCCGGATAATCGCCCCTATCAAACGGTTGATTGGAAACGGGGAAAACCCAGTTTGACTCAGTTTCGGGTGATTGAAAGGGTCGGCGATCGCACACGGGTTGAGTTTGTTCCCCTGACTGGAAGAACCCACCAATTAAGAGTTCATGCGGCGGACAGTCAGGGTTTGGGAACTCCAATTGTGGGCGATCGCCTTTACAGAGGCGAAAATGCCCCTCGACTCCATCTCCATGCACGAGAACTCCACTTCAACCATCCCAAAACCGGACAGTCCATTCAGTTGAAAACGGAATCCCCCTTTTGAGAAAGACCCATGACATGGTTAGAACTGAGCGTTGATGCCACTCACGAAGCTGTTGACTGGGTCAGGACGTTACTGTCCTCAACGGACTACACCAGCGGTCTGGAAGTTACCGCTTACCCTCAAGCCAATCCACCTGATCAGAATCAGGAGCATGAGCAACCCCAATGGACATGCACGCTTCGCTTTTACCTGCCCTACAACGCTCAGGCGAATTCGCGCCTGGAAACCATTGAACGGTTGCTCTCACCCTTACAGCGCACGGGAATGATTGCAGAATTAAAAGCCATCCCGGTTGCCGAAAAGCGATCAGTTGTAGAAGCGTCTCGATCACTCGCCCATCGAGTGGGGCAACGGTTTGTCATTCTGGCTGAAAATGCGGATTACTCAGATGGGTCGTTGAATGAAATCCCCATTCGATTACAGAAAACCCTTTCCTTTGGTAGTGGGCTGCATCCAGTAACCATGCTCAGCCTGCGGTTACTTGAGCGACATATCAACCCTGCCATGCATACCCTGGATCTGGGGTGCGGTTCTGGTATTTTGAGTGTGGCGATCGCAAAGCTGGGAGCGACGGTTTTAGCGATCGACAATGACTTGGTTGCAGTCCAGGCGACTCAAGATGCAGTTATCCGAAATGGTGTAGAACAACAGGTCACTATCATGCAAGGCAGCCTGGGGCAGGGAAGCACAATGGGACATTGGATGGGATTGAGAACAATTGACCCGGTGCCCACCATTGAACTATCTATTCCATTTGATCTCATCGTTGCCAATATCCTGGGACGAATGCATCTTGCACTTGTTCAGGATTATCGGTCTGCCCTGGGTCAGGCAACAAAAAATACTGGATTACTCATTACATCTGGATTCACAACCGACTATGAAAATGAAATCGACCAAGCTCTGATTGAGCAAGGGTTTGAACTTATTGATTGTGAGCGAGTTAACGAATGGGTCGCACTGGTTCATCATCTGAAAGATTAGATGCTTCTAGTGATAGTGATTTGCGCCTCATTGTGCCAAAGGCCAGGAGTGCTATCAGTGCGATCGCCGCAATAACTGCGGTGATCCAGATAGTGGGTTCATCCAGTTGACGAATTGCGATCGCAATATAGGCCCAAACAAATACCAGCGTCAATGCAATATCAGCCCGTTGAACGGCGATAATCGCGGCAATCATAGCACCAACAATAATCATCCCTGCTGTCCAACCCTCCGGGCTGATGCCCCAAGCACTCCAGTTAGTGCGATAAAGGGCCGCCGCCACATTTACAATTGTCGCCACTGAGATCCAGCCCAAGTAGACACTAAACGGAATCTGGGCGAACCATTTGCGATCGCGGTTTATCCGTACCCGGCCAATACCCAGTTGTAAGTAAGCTCCAATCAGTGATACCAGAATCACCAGCATCGCAATCACTGAAAGCCAGAACTGACGGAGTGTAAATAGGTAAATCCAGACAATCTGGGCGATTGAGGCGACAATTAAGAAAATATCTACTTTGCGCAGCGTCTCATCCCCCTCTCGAACGGGGCGAAATTGATAAACGCTATAGGCAATCAACCCCAGGTAAATCAGTCCCCAAATTGCAAAGGCATAATTTGCAGGAATAATTTGCACCCCATTAAGAATGGTGTTTGCCAGCTCACCCACATTCGCTCCCCCAGGCGGAAAGAAGTTGGATAGGGTATTCAACACAATCGCGGCGATGACAGCAACAGGAGTTGCGATCGCCCAAGCGGTTCCAGAGTGAGTCTTTTGTGTGGTTGCTTTCATTGCAGATTCAGCGAGACATTTACCGAGACATTTACATTGATGCTGCCTTGCATTCTAAAGAAAAAACCCCCAATTACAACCCGCAATTCTTCGTCTGCAAAAATTATATAATTCCTGTACGCTCATCAGCAAAGATAAGCGGCGGCAGACAACCCCTGCCTCCCTACCAAGATTAACAGATTGATAACCGACGCAGGTTGGCAGCTTCAGAAAATAGGGCAAAGCCCCAGGAAAACCTCCTTTTCTTATTTTCATCTTGATGAAGTTCGGCAAAAGTTTGAGCATGATTACTTTTCTAAACAAAATTAAGATACTCTAAGAAATCTGCTGGCTGCGTACATCAACCCCACCGCCTGCGGCACCTCCCCTTCCAGGGCTACGGTGTATACACAAGTTATGAAAATTGCAGGGGAAGGGCGATCGCAGACTGACCTGTCAGAGTGAACCCCTGATTGGAGGGGGTGAAGGAGTCTCGGCTGATGGTCGTCTATTCTCAACTAAAGCAGGTGGGCTCTTCTGAGAGTTTGATGGTAAGCTTCGCTTATCACCAAAACAAAATCAGCATTTCAGGGATTCCGTTTTTTGATAGAAGAGTAGCTTACATTACTCTTTTACGGCAATCCAGGAGAATCGGCTGGTATTCAATTATCACGTTTTGAGCACGACTGAAAAATGTATGACTATCAGGATGTATTTATCTCCTATGGGCGGGTTGATAGCCGTGCCTTTGTGTTGGAATTGCATCGAAGGCTGTCTGAGAAAAAATTAAATATCTGGTGTGATTTTGAAGATATTCCACTGGGGGTTAACTTCCAACATCAGATTGATGATGCAATTGAAAAAACTGATAACTTTCTGTATGTCATTTCTCCCCATGCAGTGAACTCGCCCTACTGCCGCAAAGAACTGGAAATGGCGGTTCAGTGCAACAAGCGCATCATTCCCCTCATGCATGTGGAGCAGATAGACCGGGAAGCCTGGCAACAACGGTTTCTCGATCGCTCCCTGGAAGAATGGGAAGACTTTAAGGCAAAGGGGTTACATTCCAGTTTCCCCAACATGCATCCAGTGATTTCCCAAATTAATTGGGTCTTCTTTCGGGAAGGAATCGATGACTTTGAGGCTTCCTTTGCAGGATTGGAAAAAGTCCTCGAACGTCATGCAGACTACGTGCGGCAGCACACCCAATGGTTTGTTCGAGCGTTGG
Source organism: Leptolyngbyaceae cyanobacterium HOT.MB2.61 (assembly GCA_023511615.1). GTDB lineage: Bacteria > Cyanobacteriota > Cyanobacteriia > Leptolyngbyales > Leptolyngbyaceae > Leptothermofonsia. Next base: position 19,915 of record JAIMBL010000046.1, on the reverse strand, counting down.
AGTGGGAGCGGCATCAGAAAAGTTCGCGCTATTTGTTGGTTGGGGAAGAGCGGGAAGCCGCCGAAGCCTGGCTTAAAACTCGATTTGAAGATGAACAGCCACCTTGCGAACCAACAGATTTGCACTGCGAATTCATCTGCGAAAGCATCAAGAACGCCAACAATTTGATGACACAGGTGTTCCTATGTTATGCGGATAGCGATCGCGCGATCGCCGAAAAAATTGCAAAAACCTTGATGCGGCATGGCCTGACTGTCTGGAGAAACCAGGCAGACATTGGTACAGGCAGCGAACAGCAAGAGGCGATTCAAAAAGGCATTGAAGGGGCCGATAACATCGTTTACATGCTTTCCCCCAACTCCCTGACTTCAAAATTTTGCCAGCAGGCCCTGGATCACGCCTTCAGCTACAATAAGCGAATCATTCCGGTTCGGCTGCAATTGACCGAACCCGCGGCTCAGTTTTCTTGCCAGCCCCAGAGGGGGTTAGACCAGATCTACGATCGCGTCCTCGAAGAGGCTCCCAATTCGTCAACCATTCCATCAAAATTGCAGGGTGTGCAGTTCATTGACCTGGTTGAGCATGGCGACGAGGCCCAATACCGCGATGCCATGGATCGCCTGCTGCGCGAAATTCAGCGGGACGCAGTTTACTATGAGCAACACAAAGTTCTCCTGGTTAAAGCACTCAAGTGGCAAGAGCAGAAATGCAATCCCAGCATTCTACTCCAGGGTTACAATCTCCGCCATGCAGAAGCCTGGTTAAAAGCGGCTCAGGGACATGGACAACATCCTCCCACAGCTATCCAGGAAGAGTTCATCGCCGAAAGCCTGAAACGTCCAGCAGAAGTCTCTTTAGATGTTTTCATTGCCTACTCCCGCGTCGATTCTGATTTTGTCCGCAGGCTGAATGATGCGTTGCAAATTCAGGGCAAAACTACCTGGTTTGATCAGGAAAGCATTGCATCGGGGACAGACTTTCAACGCGAGATCTATCTCGGCATCGAACGCTGCAATAATTTTCTGTTCGTTATTTCTCCCAATTCAATTCACTCGCCCTACTGTGCGGATGAAGTGGAGTATGCCGCGAAACTGAATAAGCGAATTGTCACCGTTTTACACCGCGAAGTTTCCCCATCGGAACTGCCTCCTGCCCTGGCGGCCGTTCAGTGGATTGACTTTAGAAAGCATGGGGGCGACTTTTTAGCCAACTACGGCGAACTGTTGCGCACCCTCGACACCGACCTGGAGCATGTGCGGGCCCACACCCGGTTGCTGATGCGGGCGATGGAATGGGAGCAGCAAGGGCAAGATGACAGCTTTTTACTGCGCGGAAAAGACCTGACGACCTCTGATCAGTGGTTGCAGCAGGCTGCCAGTAAACAACCCGCACCTACAACCCTGCAAATTAAATACCTCACCGCCAGCCGGGAACTACCAAAGCGCAAGGTAAAACCCCGCACCGTTCTGCTGACCAGCCTTGCAGCCAGTGTGTTAGTCGCAGTTGCCCGCTTCCTGGGATTGACTCAGGCAATGGAATTAGGCATGTATGATGTTTTGTTGCGATCGCGCCCCAGCGACCCCCAGGACAACCGTTTTCTCATCATCAGTGTGGATGAAGACAGCATCCGGTTTCTCGATCAGCGCTATGAGCAATCGGGCGGAAAGCTACCTGATCGGGCCCTGGTGGATTTGCTCAACCGCTTGCAGCCCCAACAGCCCCGGTTAATTGGCCTGGATTTCTATCGCCCCTTCCCCGCCAAGCCTGAACTGGCAATTCTGTTGAAACAGATGCAAAACCTAATTGTTCTCTGCAAAAGCAGCTATGAGGGCGAAGGCACAGAGAGGCCACCAGAGGTCGAGTCCCCAGAGCGGCTGGGATTCAGCGACTTTGTAGATGATGGCGGGCGCACCCTCCGCCGCCATTACCTGATGCAAAAGGCAGACTCCAAATTCTGCAATACTCCCGAAGCCTTTAACCTGGTTCTGGCCCGCCGCTACCTGGCGACAGAAGGAAAACCCTTTACCTCTCCCCTGGATGAGCAGGGTTTCTACGGGCGAGATATGCAGTTTGGAAAAACCCCCGTCCCCCAACTTTTGGGAAATGGTAGCGGCTATCAAGATATAAACAATCAACTGCAAGGATACCAGACGTTATTGAATTACCGTGCCCACGAGGGTGATCCGAATAAATTAGCTCCCATGATTAGCCTCAAAGAGATGCTAACGAGCCCGACAAAGGCAGAAGAGGCAAAGGATCGGATCGTTTTGATTGGCTATACGGCCAAAAGTACGGGGGCAGAAGACTCCTGGAACACTCCCTACGGTAAGGAAATTCCAGGGGTGGTTGCCCAAACTCAAATGACCAGCCAGCTTTTAAGTGCAGCTTTAAATGGACGGCGGTTGATCTGGTGGTGGCCCCTCTGGGGTGAAACCCTCTGGATTGCGGGCTGGGCGCTGGTAGGAGGGGTAGCGTGCTGGCAACTGCGGCGATCGCCCTGGCAGTTTACAGGCGTCATCGTTTCTCTCATCGCTCTGTCGGGTACCTGTTACCTGGTGATGGTGTCTCAGAGTGGGTGGGTGCCGCTGGTGCCTCCGGCGATCGCCCTGATTGTAACGGCTGGAGGAATTGCCTATCTCTCAAACCGACTCCGCCATCAACATTAATTCACCCTCCTGAAGTAGTCACTTATCACTCCCGCAGGATAAGCTGGAGAGCATTCCAGTTGGATGATTAGTCACACAGTATCGATCATGAACCGGGTGCGATTAAAGTTCCGTCGGTTGCTCCTGACAGGGACTCTCACAATTGTTCTCTCCAGTGCTGCACTGTTGTTACCCGTTCCCCAGGTGCAGGCACAAACTTTTTTTGACCGCATCCAGTCATTGTTCAACCGCAAACGAGATCAGGGAGCCGCTGCCGGTCGTGCCAGGGGTGGTTCTGTGCGTGGTGTATGTCCTCAAATAGCCAATCTGTCCCTCATCCCCCTCAGCCCTAAAAGCAACCAGGGATTGACCGTTGAAGAATATCCCACCTTCCTGTTTTACCTGCCATTTGGTCGCACTGATAAGGTTAAGTCGGCTGAATTGCTGTTGCTGGACAAAGACGAAATTTTGGGTGAACCCATCCGGTTCCTTCTACCAGAAAGCCCTGGCATGGTCAGTGTCCGCTTGCCTTTAGACGGGAAACCTTTAGAAATTGGCAAGCAGTACAAATGGTATTTTTCGATCATTTGCAAAGAGGACGAACCCTCCATTAATCCCTTCGTCTCCGGGTGGATTCAACGCATTGAACCCAGTTCTGACCTGGTGAAGCAACTCCAAACACTTTCTCCCAAAGACCAGTACGTTGCCTATGTCAACAATGGCATCTGGTATACAGCGGTAGATTTGCTGTCTCAAAACCGTGAGATGCATCCTGAAGAATGGAAGAGCTTGCTGGCACTCTTTGACCTTGCAAAGTTTGCCCGCACTCCGATTACAGAACTGCTTCCTGAAGAGAATCAGGAAGTGCAAAGTTCAGCCGGGCAAATGTAATGCCTTACCAGGGACTACCAATCATCGTAAAGGCTGCCCAGTAGTAAGGATGGGAGAGGGGTTCACTCACAACGCCCAGATTCACCAGGGTATCGGGAAGGGGGCTTTGTCCACCGGACCAGACCAGTTTTCCTGCCTGTAAGCGAACCTTTCCCCGCAGCATGGCAATTTGTGCCTGCTGTAGGGCTTCTGCCCGAATGGGGGCCAGTCGTAGCCAGCGATAAAACTCTGCCATCAGTCCAGCGGTGCCTTCATCGCTGACATACCAGAGGCTGGCGACAACCGATTTTGCGCCTGCCTGGGCAGCTACTCCGGCAAAACCAAGTTCAGTGGTTTCATCGCCCACAGCCATGCGACAGGCACTTAAAACCACCATCTCCACCGGCGGGTCGTACCATTTCAACAGCCGTAATTGGTCTAACCGCAGCCTGGTGTCCCAAAACTGAATGTAGGAATCACTCAGCTTACCGGGCAAAAACTCGCCGTGGGTTGCCAGGTGAATGATGCCAAAGGGTTGGTCCTGCCGCCGTTGTTTCAAATTACTCAGGGTAAAGCGGTCATCTAACAGGCGAGTGGTGGTGCTGACATCTTTTGTGATGGCTGACAGTTCTACTGCAACGGCGGGTAGGCTGCTCTGGTCTTCAAAGTGGGAAACTCCGGCAGTGAGAACGGGGACTTGCCGCAGATCGACATAGCGGGGGTCGGTGAGGCTGAGGCTAGGCATTAACCCGATGCTGTACCGTTCCACCAAAAACTGGCGACCATCGTGCAGGGCAGCTAGAGGTAGCGATCGCAACCCCCTATCCAGAATAAATGCCAGATTAGTAACCTTGCGCGCAGCAAGAGCCTCTTCTAACGGAGCAATTATCCACTGATAAAGCTGCTGAGCGGCGGGCAAATAAGTTTGAAGCCGAGTTTTGCGGGGGTCAGACGTTTCCTTGCGGAAGGTTTTAGCCACTTCCAGAACCTGTTTACGGGTTGCATCTGGCAACAACTCACGGACAGGCTCTCCCTGGGCAGTCACCAGAACCACTTCCAGATTGTCATCATCCTGTTCCTGTCGGGCCACTTTGGGTGCAAAGCGGACGTATAGCAAAGCAGGTTTGATGCCAGTTGCCATTTCAATTCTCTGAAGGGTGCTCTGGGCACTCACTAGGGTTTGAGTGGGGGGTTGTTTGGGCAGGTTCAGGAAGTTGCCAAATTCACTAGTGACCACGTCCTCAACCGGCGCGATGATTGGATCAAGCGGCACAGGAGGAATGCTGGTGGGCGGCAACTGAGCGTTGGGAGCGGCAAATTCTTTGCGGGTGATGCTGTTGTTGTCTTCCTGAAGGGTTTGCTGAATAGTATCAACGCTGCTGCTGCCCTGCGTGATGACTTGAATTTGATGGGGAGGTGTGCCCCAGAAGAAGCTGACTAAAAACTTTTGAAATGGGGAAATGGTGTTATTTGTTCCGGTTGTAATAGCTCCCTGGGTACCGTTGAGGCTGGAATCTCCAATAACGAATGGGACTCTCAGGAGTCCTCCCCTATGACGAATGGTGATGTTGCCGCCCCCCAACCCGCCAGCCGTGGAAAGGCTGGAATTCACTCCATTCTGGTCTGTAAAGCTATCAATGGCGCGGAAGAAGCGCTGGGTGACGATGGTGATATTGCCACCTCTACCTGCGCTACCCCCCTGCGCGTTAATAAAGCCCACCTGGATATCACCTTCGGGGTCGAGAGTGACGTTGCCCCCATTGGCGATCGCCGAACTGGAATTAATGGCACTGGCGGTAATGCTATCTTTGGCGATGAGGGCGATCGCGCCGCCACCTTCACGGCTACTGCTATCCAGAGTTCCCAGGGCGTTGATAGTCGCGCCTCCCAGGTTAAGACTACCCCCACGGGTTGTAATCGAGCCTGTAATGGTGAGGGTGCCAGCGGTCGAGAGGCTAAATTCACTGCCGCCAGTGTCAACGGAACCCAGGGTAATGTCGCCACTACTGCTAAAGAAACGAATTGCCCGACCGGGGTTGGAGATATTTCCGGTCGTGATTAACTGGTTTGCAATCAAGGTGAGGGTGGCGTTATCAGCCCCAGCTAAGATGCCACCACTGGTATCGATCACTCCCCCCGCAGCAGGCGACTGGAGCGTTACGGGGTCGTTGAAGGTCACGTTGCCTGCCAGAGTGATAGCACCGTTGCCATCTGTCCGCCCGATGGTAATGGAGTTGAAGCCATTTTGCAGTGCGGCCAAGTCACTGGATTGCAGGTCGAGGGTGCCAGGACCAGTATCGCTGCTACCGCCAAGGGCGATCGCCTGACTCACTGTCAAAGGTTGCAAAACCAGATCGCCTGTGCCACTGATTGCAGGACTGCCCACTAGGTCGATTTCATTCGCAATCAGGGCGATCGACCCTCCCCCCGATACGCTAATCGCGTTGTCCTCTAACCGAATTCCGGCTGCTCTGGCTGCACTTTTGCCTTCTAAAGTAATGATTCCGGTACCCGTTGCTTCGATCGCCGCGCCCTGTCGGATATTAATTCCATCGCTCAAGCCCGCCGCACTGACAGACCCCTGACCTGTGAGGTTGATCGAGCCTCCCTGGGTGGAGCGAATGGTGCTGCTTCCCACCTGAATCCCCCCATTCGACAGGCCATTGCCATTGCCTGTGCCCGTGAGGTTGATCCTTCCGCTGCTGGTTGCGATCGCAGAATTGTTCTGAATTAAGATACCAGGGTTATTGTCGGTTCCATTGAATCCCGCGCCCTGAATCGAAATATTTCCCGTACTGGAGTTGAGGGTGGCGTTGTTGAGCAGGACTCCACTGGGATTGGCAATGGTGCCCCTGGCGGGAGAAGAAAGTGGGTTGATACCACCGCCCAGGGTAATATTGCCGCCATTGGAATTGATGGTTGAGCCGGGATTCATGATGATCGCCCCCACCCCATCCCCATTGCGATCGGCGTTCAGTACCACATCCAGAGGAGCCCCGGCAGAAGTAATCGTGGAACCCGTTCCCAGGGTAATCGTATCGGCTGCCTGGAGGGTAACGCCAGTGGTGCCCGTGATGGTAAATCCGCCAGTGTTGATAGAACCGCTACCTGCGGGCGATCGCAGCGTCACTGGTGCATTAAACGTCAGGTTCCCAGCCAGGGTAATGGCGCCGCTCCCGTCCTCGCGTCCAATCGTGATCGAGCGCAAGGTATTGCTAAATAATTCAGGCGCACTTAGAAACGATTCCCCGCTTCCAAGAACCAGATTGAAACCAGGAGTGAGGGGTTGCAGCACCAGATTTCCGCTGCCCGTGATCGGCAGTTGCAGCAGGGTGGAATCAGTCGTAAGGGTGATGTCTCCACTTCCGGCATTGATGGTTCCGCTGCTGTCAGGGGCGCCAAAGGAAAAGGTGGTAATTCCATTGATGGCATTGATCGCTCTGCCAGTGAAATTGATTGCCCCTCCTGAGGAATTAACCGGAGCCACCAGCGCAATTCCCCGCGCAAAAATGCCAGTTCCCGTGCTGGTGCCATCGAATGTAATTGGGCCGCCGCCAGAGTTAACCGGGACAAAGGTGACAATTCCTTCTGCGCTGGCGCTGGTTCCGGTAAAGGCGATCGCTCCCCCCCGGCGTTTACTGCTCCCAAAATTTCGATGCCTCTGGCAAAATCCCCTGCTCCTGTAGCCGTTCCCGTAAAGCGGATTTCACCGCCGCCTGAGTTAATTTGAGCGTTATTCCGCAGGGTGAGCCCTGGCGATTCATTGTTGCTCCCGTTGCCAACAAGAGTAATGGGGCCTCTCACGGTGCCAATCGTAGACCCCGCAATGAGTGTACCCGTACCCCCTACCCCACTGATACTGACCCCGCCTGTAGAGGAGTTCGTGAACAGGGTAGAATTTCCTTGAATCAATACCCCAGTGGTATTGCCTGCTGGAGCCGATCCGCTGATGGCGATCGCATTTGGCGAAGGATTGCTGGAGGAGATGACCACATTTCCGCCTAAAAAGGGTCCGCCGATATTGACACCAATATGATTGGCCGTAGTTCCTGAGGCAGTCCCCGTGATGGCGATCGTGCCATTGCCACTAGTGATTAAGGAGCCGTTATCAATCGCCACTCCACCCCGGTTAGCCACTCCCCCTGCAAACTCTCGTCCCTGGATTACAATATTGCCCCCAGCCGAGTTGAGGGTTGCCCCTCTCAATTCAACGCCATGCGGGTTTACGGCTGTTCCTGTGGCAAATCCGGCACTCCCTCCCACCAGAAAAATATTTCCACCGTTGGAGTTAATCGCTGTTCCTGAATTGAGAACAATTGCCCCAGGTACCCCACTTCCATTGGAATCAGCTTCTAAGGTCACATTCAAGGGAGCGGCAGTGGACCTAATTTGCACATTGCTGGCCTGGGAGATTGAGTTGGTTGCCTGCAAAATCAGATCCCGGCTTGCAACTCCGGTATAGGTAATCGAGGCATCGATATTAATGTCTTCATTTGATTGCAACCGCAGAGAATTGCTGTTCAACAGGGTAGAGATGGTTTCTGCCCCAATAATCTGATTACCCAGGTCTTCGGAATATCCCCAGATGCCGTCCAGGATATTCGCTGGAATGGGAGTGGTGCCAGCAACAATGGTGATGGTATCTGGGTCGAGCAACAGCGTCCCAGCATTGCCCATCGGGGCTGAAGTGTCTACCGTTCCCAGAAAGTTCAGGTTCTGGACTCCACTGACTTCGACAAACCCACCGTCGCCAGCCATGGCCCCCCCACGAGCCGTAATCGCACCCAGAAATTGGGTGCCCTCATTGGCCCAGACAATGACCCGTCCTCCACGACCCGTCTGTAGCCCATCGGCACGGATCACAGAATCGCTACTGACAAAGGTGCGGGCAGCATTGGGTACCGTTCCCTGCCCCTGATAGTCTCCCCCAATCCGAATCGTGCCACCACTGACCGGACTGGAAGCATCGAGGGTAGCAGCCAGAAGACCTACGCGATCGCCCAGTACAGCAATCTGGGGAGTTGAGCGAGGAGAATCGGGAAGGGGAGAGGTCCTGGCGGTGGAAATTTGCCCACTGGCGATCGCGTCACCCGCTTCAGCCAGAATGACGATGCCCGAACCCGTGAGTTGGATAGTGCCATCGGCGTTCACACTCACTCCGGTAGCACTGCCCAGGTTACTGCCTGTCAGAAGTTGGGGCAGGGTGAGGGGAGTGAAGGGAGAAAGAGGGGTGAGGGGAGCAGAGGGCAGGGGGGAAGTGATTTCCAGGCTGAGGAGGCTGCCCGATTGACTGATGCGGACCAGGCTTTCTCCGGGCACGGCGGCGATCGTAATCTGGCCTCCGGCAGCAGAAAGGGTGCCTGTATTTAGAACGGTGCCACCTAACAGGGTCAGGGCCTGCCCCTGCCCGACAGCTAAATTGCCGAGGTTGGCGATCGCCCCCGGTTCCGGCATCGTAAACGCAAAGGTATTGGGTGTTCCCACCAGAGTGGCGTAATCATTTGTACCAACCGAATTCAACCATCCCCCACACCCCACACCCGTCGCCCCACATTCAAACCTAATGCCATTCGCCGTCGTTGCCAGGAAAGAGCCAGGCACATTCAAACTGGCGTTGGGACCGAAAAGAATCCCGGCTGGATTCATCAAAAACAGGTTAGCGTTGCTGCCCGTAACCTGGATTAGTCCATGAATAATCGATGGATCACCGCCTACCACCCGCCCCAAAATGTTTTGAACGGCTGGATTGGATAGGAAGTTGGCAATTTCTCCCTGATTCAGCCCAAAACGCTGGAAGCTCTGAAACAGATTGGCCCCATCCCTGGAAAGCTTCCCGCCACTGATGTCATATCGATTTCCATTGGGAGTAACGATGCTGCCTGTTCCATCCATTGCTGGGGTAATGGACTGCGATCGCCCAACCCTGGTATCCAGCCCCTGCACCAGCGCTGGCAGTATCCAAATGGAAAATGACAGTAAGCACTGCCCGATTGCTCTCCTGTTATCAGTCCGTGTCAGAAGAAAGTACTGGAGAACTGACCTTTTGGCATATCTAGTAGATGCGTTCACGATTCTTCAAAATTTGCGACCATTGCGCAGTTGAGGAGAAAGCTACCCTACCAGAGAAAAACTGATTTTGCCGTTTCCATTAGCTAAATTTAATGGAGCTTTGACAATGTCGTTCCCTACTCCCATCCGCGTTCAATAACCCTTCAACACCTGTGCGGAGAGATTTGAGTTACAGGGTTTTCCAGTTGAATTAGCCACACTCCCTAAGGGGCCAGGGGTCAAGAGCCAGGGACTCAAGAGTGGTTTATGCATTGGAAACTCGCTGTCAGCGAACTGCGATCGCAGTTCGATTCATGTTCTACAAAGCACAGTTCTCAGTGAATCGGGATGACTGGATTCGAACCAGCGGCCCCTTCGTCCCGAACGAAGTGCGCTACCAAGCTGCGCTACATCCCGTTGTCCTAATCTAAGTTATCATACCGGCCCGGAAGCCTGTGAAAAAGACAAGACCGGAATGCAACTTGATACCAACATCCCCAATAAAAAATCCCTGGCATGAGCCAGGGATAAGATCAGGGTGCATCTACCATTCCACTTTTCCTTATAAAGAGCGCTGATCGGGGCAACTCATCGCAAATTAATGAGATTTCACGATTTCTTGATAAGCAGACACTTCCATCTCATCACCCTGGTAAATAGGTAGATATCGTTAAGGGGAAGTTCTGAAAAAGCAATGATCTGTCAGGTGGATTCCCATCCTATAGGCAAAGTTTTCCAGGACAATCGGATTCTTCTATCATCCCCCATGGGCCGGTGGTGCTGCCCCATAATGGGAGTGATGCACCTGCTGAGAACTTGCCGCTATGGGTTACTACATCTCTCCTCGTTTTCTTGATAAACTTTCGGTTCACATCACCAAGAACTACCTGAATTTGCCGAATGTTAAAGTGCCGCTGATCCTGGGTATCCACGGCAGAAAGGGGGAGGGCAAGACCTTCCAGTGCGAACTGGTCTTTGAGCGGATGGGAGTAGAGGTAATTCACATTTCTGCTGGAGAGCTGGAGAGCCCGGATGCAGGTGATCCAGCCCGGTTGCTTCGTCTGCGCTATCGAGAAGCCAACGAAATTACTAAAGTGCGGGGCAAGATGGCCGTCATCATGATCAACGACATTGATGCCGGGGCCGGACGAGTGGACGAATACACCCAGTACACGGTAAATACCCAACTGGTCAACGCAACCCTGATGAACATTGCGGATAATCCAACCAATGTGCAATTACCGGGAAGTTACGACGATACTCCCCTGCGCCGAATTCCTATTATTGTGACAGGAAATGACTTTTCCACCCTGTATGCCCCAATGATTCGCGATGGGCGAATGGAAAAGTTCTTCTGGGAACCGGACCATCAAGATCGCATTGGCATTGTGAGCGGCATTTTTGAAGTGGATCATGTCGCACGCGATGAAATTATCCGACTCGTTGAAGCCTTTCCTGATCAGGCCATTGATTTTTATAGCGCCTTGCGATCGCGGCTTTATGATGAACAAGTCCGCGAGTTCATTCAAAGTGTCGGTTTAGAAAACATTTCCAGGCGCGTCGTTAACCCCAAAGATCCCCTTCCCGAATTTCACAAACCAGACTTCAGCCTGCCCCACCTCTTAGAAGTTGGAGAACAGATTGTGCGCGAACAAAAGCGCATTCAAGAACTGCGACTATCGGAAGAGTACAATAAGTCCCTCTTCATGAGTCGTAAATTGGGTGACATCGCTCCACGAGGAGGGCAAGTTAGAGGGCATGGAGTAGAGAGTTCAGGGAATACCGATGGAGACAGAAAAATAACCCAAAGGGCCCCTTCCGGTGAATTCTTCCGTTCCTACGAAGCAACTACCCCCAACGGCCAGAGCATCCTTCCCTCCCTTTCCCAACCCACCCCCCACTCTCCACTCCCCACTTCCCCTTCCAGCTACCCCGGCCAGCCCTCCAGCACCCTCCTGACCCCCAGTATCGTGGCGGAAGTCAATCAGATTCTGAACCGGGGGCATCGGTTAGGTATTGAATATGTAGACGATCGCCGCTTCCGTACAGGCTCCTGGAAAAGCTATGGAACTTACGCAGGAAACGGTGCAGAAGCGATCGCCGCCCTCGAATCTTGCCTGACTGACCACGCTAATGACTTTGTACGGCTGGTGGGCATTAACCCCAAAGACCGCCGCCGAGTGGTGGAAACAATTATTCATCGCCCCAGTAGCAAAGCTGCCAGCTAGCGCTGCTTTCGTACCCATCTGACTCCCAGGACACCCAAACCGACGTCCGCGTGTAATTGCCAGACAAAACATTGAGCAGATTACCTGCCAGGTCATACTCTCGAATTCGCCAATCCAAAATCGAGCATTGGTACTACCTGCTCTGGGCTGTGACATAAAATCTGGCTTCTAAAACCGTTTTGTTCGCCAGGAAACACCAGATTGCCTGCCGCATCGTTAGCCGGTGCAGAGGTTCACAGAACTCTGAATATCTTGATAGGGTGCACCTTAAATCTAGATTAAGACTTGCGAAGAGAGGGCTGGGAGTGCCTATAGTCAAGGTTTGGGGAATTGCAGCAGTGTCAATTTTGTAAAGAACTGACTCAATCTCTCCCCGATTTATTGGCAACTGATGCTATCGATGTCGAGGTGAGCACAACCCGTAGCATCATCACACGAATCTTTACAAAAAAATAACACGCTAAACATAGCGTTTTACGCCACTTCAAACAGGTAGCCACACTAGCCCTGGAGAGTGGTCACTTTAGTCTGGAAAAATCGCAATCAAACGTAGGATTCATTTCTCGAAGGTTGTGGTTTAAGTGAATGTCATAGGTTGTGTTGACGGAAAGAACCGTTACAGCAGAGCCCTAAAGGTTAAGTCAAGTAGCAAGGGTAATTCAGCACCTTGTTTTACCCGCGACGCCTGACTCCCGGCACCTGCTAAGAATCACCCGGTAAGGTGACCAAACAAGATGAGGTTTTCCGAATGCCGCCCACATACTATGTACGCTATGTCAATCTAGCCTTGCTGCTTGAATACCTTTAATTTGCAGGAACTGTTAGCCGTGGAACCTAATCGCAGCAATACTCAACTTATTAACTTCTTGCAGAAGGAACTGGCGATCTCTGCTAATTCTATTGCCATGGCTCTGCGTCATTGTGAGCAAGACCCTGGCCCACTCCACATGATTCTTTGGCAGTATGGGCTGGTCTCCCTGGAGCAGCTTGAGCAAATTTTTGACTGGCTAGAAGGTTGACCTGGAGCGGGGTTTGAGAGGGGATAAGTCTTGAGCTCCGACGAAGGTTACAGGCCCAGTATACTTCGATTTGTGATATTTCTATTTATGGCGTTAGATGCTGTTGAGGGCTACCTAGTAACTCGATTTAAGAGCCAGAGTGCTGTGCCAATACCAAAAAACTGAGCCAGGATTACGTTGACACTGGCCTGAACAACCAAAATATCTAATGGCTGAATAAATTTTGACGGGTCGGTGTTAACGAATCCTCCAATTCCCTGGTTGAAGGCTTTTGCGGCTAATAAACCCACCGTCGCCTGAGCACCTAACAGAGAAAGTAACATTCCAACCAGGCTGGCAATTAACCCTGTTCGTAATACCTGGATAGTTTCCGGTCGTTTGGGACGATTTGCTGGGTTTCCATCTAACCTCCTGCCAATGGGGATATAGCAGAACAAAGCCCAGTACATGTTGAAGAGCAGTACGAGGATCCCGAAAATCGTAACAACAACACCGATGCCAGTCGTAGGGCTGTTTTGGTTGGCACCAGGGGGGCGACTTAACGCCCCGGCAAACAGCAGGATGACGCTTGAGATGACCGTCAAAACGAGTTGAACCCAAAAGCCAATCCAACCAGCAAGGCGGAAGTTTTTAGCAATATCCCGCAGGGTTGGGGAAACAGCAGAAGAACCTGGGCGATCAATCATAGTCCCGGCACCTTAGCCATATAATCCTACCAATCTCCCATAGTAGCGGTTTTATCAGCCATTGCGGGAGTCAGGGGGGTGGGTCTGTGAATTGGAAGTCGAAGAACCCATCTTCAGAGATTGTGTAAAGTTGCGCTGAGAGACGGTACTTAACATAGGATTAGTCAAAGCAAGGCTTATCTTTCTCAGACGGTTTTTCTGGAATAACCTCTTGCAGTTATTTACCTTGAATTGCTTCCATGTCAGACGCATCTCGGTTACCTAATATCATTCCCGAACTTCCTCCCCTGCGAATCCTCATTGTGGAGGATGATCCTATGATGCAACTGGGGCTTGAGCAGTCATTAGAAGATTATCCTCAACTAACAATTGTAGGACAGGCTTCAGATGGCTATTTGGGAGTTGAGGCCGCGCTCAAGCTAAAGCCTGATGTTGTGGTGATGGATATTGGCCTGCCCCGGATGGATGGGATTGAGGCAACCAAACAGATCAAAAATTCTTTGCCGGAAGTTCGGATTGTGATGCTTACTTCTCATACCACTGAAAATGAGGTGATTGCAGCCCTTTCTAGTGGTGCTGATGCCTATTGCATTAAAGGAACCAATGTGGATCGGTTGATTGCTGCGATCGCCGCTGCCCAGGAAGGTGCTACCTACCTTGATCCCCAAATCGCCCGGCGAGTGATTGAGCATCTCAAACCCCCCTCGCCCAGCAACACCATTAGTGGACATCTCTCCCAAAGAGAACTGGAGGTCTTAAAGTTGATGGTAGAAGGAAAAAGCAATCCCGAAATTGCAGCGGAACTCTACCTCAGCCCCAACACAGTCAAAACCCACATTCGGGGTATCATGAACAAGCTGGCAGTGGACGATCGCGTCCAGGCAGCCGTGGTAGCCCTCCGGTCGGGGTTGGTTTGAGTGCAATCGTTCTACTTTTGATTGCATGATTGTTAATACATGCGTAAAAGCCAATTGGGGAGCGAGCAAAGGGGGTTTCTACTTTTGAACTTTCATATCGTAAGGGATGCAAAGCAGTTGAATTCATAATTTGAAGGGAAGTTGTTAAGTTGTTATAACAAGTCTTTATCTATTTACCTCTTAAGAGACGATTCTCTCAAGAAGCATTTAGAATCTAGATATAGGAAAGTATAGGAAAGAGAGATTGAAGTGTGTCAGATCGATGACATATAGGCTAACCTAATACCTTACTCTGGCGATGCCAGAAGGTTGGCCCCGGTAATAAGCCCCCTAAGCCGTAAAATCATGCAGCCTTGACCTTTGATTGCCCCTCGTCGGTCAGGCCTAACGGTTGGATAGTTGGGATGTTTCTCAATTAGCCGGATTATCACTTGAAGGATAATTTAATGCTTTCGGTTGATGTCAGTCCGAGGATCCCACTGTTAGGCTGGGGTTGTGACTCCAATCGCTTTTGATCAGGTGCAGTTGTGGACTGACTTATCGTTGTCTGGATGGGAAAGATGATGAAGTTTGAGGATATTTACCAATTTTTTCAAGCGCCGCCGCCCTTTTACCTCAACAAGGAATTGGCGGTATGTTACGTTCTCTCCGTTCTGTCTCGTGGAGATTCCTATGGTACAGAGCTGATTCAGCTTCTGGAAAACGAGTATCCGACGTATCGCCTCTCTGACACTGTGCTTTATAGCGCCCTCAAATTTCTTGAGGATGAGCAAATCATAGAAGGGTACTGGAAAAAAGTTGAAGGCCGCGGTCGCCCTCGCCGCATGTACCAGATTCGCTCTGGCGCAATGCAGCAGGCACAGGATTTGTCCCGTCTTTGGTATGAATATGTCAGAAAGCATCATACCTTACCTCACTCAAATGGGTTAGCTCCCAGCAGTGGGAGTTAATCAACCACTTAGGTGAGGTTCAACGAAAGTAGGGTCTGGGTTCAAACCTCAACTCAAAGCATCACTCTAGTATTCCTCGGCGTAAGTTCGGCATTCCTTTCTTTAAGGAAGCAGTGCTAAAGACTGAGTGCCAAGTCAGAAGGGTTGGCAGATTCCTGCCCAGCACTACTAGTGTCAGCAGCTTACTGGACTTTAAGTTGTCACTTGATGCCTGGATCAGTAATTAGCATGGAAACTTCTGTCCTTTCTTCAACACTTTTGTTGACTTTACTGCTGTCGGTAGGGCTCTTTTTTTTCATTCGGGCTTCGGTAAAAGATCGAACCCAGATGGTGAAATTAAGGTCCACCCAGTCGCGAGATTTGACTCTAGAGCAATTGCAGCAGTATTTTGCTCGACGTGCTTATCAGGTGATCTCTGTAGATGAGACAGGGAACCAGGTAACGTTTGAGGGAGTTGTTCGTCCCAGCCTGTTTCTTGCTTTTTTTCTGACTTTACTGGCAGCGGTTGGAATTCTGTGCCTGGTGCTAGTCCTGTCAATACTATTGCCTCAATTGACCTGGGCATTGATGGCGGCAGTGCTGCTGGCTCCAATTGCAGGGGCTTTTTACTGGCGCGGTGCGAGACGCCCTGAGAAGGTTCTTCTGAGGGTTGATGCGTTGGAAAGTTTGCCAGAAGGTGCTCAAAGCATTGTGACGGTGACAGCCCATCGGGATGAACTCAAGGAATTGCAGCGATCGCTGGCTCTTGCAACCACCGAGTAGGTCAGTCAATCTCAAGATGCTTTAATTATTTGTTGAGCAAATACTTAGTTCTTAACAACCTGATACAAAGTGAAATCCCGCCTTTGCTTAAAATCCAGGGCGGGATTCCGACTAAAACCGCGTCCACCAGAGTAGATATTGGCTCTGGTGCAGACTAAGAACAGCAGACTAGCGGCTACGAGCAGCGACTGGAAGTTTCCCTACTTGCTCGTCAGACAATCTCAAACTTGGAAACAGAAAGTGGTTTTCCTCAACGTACTGTGCGCCGAACAAACCTTTTTCAGCCCAGAAATACCGATCCGTGGTATGCTCATTACGCTTTACCAAAAGCAGCGCAGGTGGAAGAATCCCTTCTGCATGAATGAACTTCCGGGCGGCAGTGACTGGTTTGTCTTCGCCACATTCAATGCTGAATTGAGGCACATTCTCAAGAATCCTGCGTCCCTCCTGCCGACGACGGCTTTTGCGCTTGCGTCTCCTTGCCAAAGCCCTTTACCCCCTTTTTCAGAAGCCAGGTGTAGTGATAGTTACAAAAGACGTCGTGAGTATATCGAATTGGCACCGAAATTTCAACTTCTTTTAACCCAAAGATACAAAGATTAAATTATTCTTACGATAGGAATTAAGTTTGTGCGTCAGATTGAGATTGAAAGATGGCTGGGATCATTATTGGGGCGGCGAAATACCCTATCAAGAGCCAAATGTAGCAAAATGAGAAAAGGTGATTTTCATTGCATCTTCCACTGATGTTTCTTAATCATCGCCTGGGGTGAAGGTAAAGCATCCTCGGAACTTGATCATGTTTATACCCACCAGTTCAGAATTTGTTGAACTTTGCCGGGCCCAGATTGCTCTGTTGACTCAAGGATTAGGAGCATCGCTCAGTGTGGTGTATTTGACTCGAGAGCTGGTTGAAGGGGGGGAGACTCCATTGGTACCAGTGGCTGCCTATCCCGAAGCAGCAGCAGATTGGCCAGGAAGGAGTCCGCTCCAGTTTCCACCAGCCACGATGACTAGTCGTAAGATCAACAAAGACCAACTTCCCCGCCTGCTGCGAGACTCCACCACGCCCTTGATTGAAGATCGACGAGAGATGCTGGAGCCTTTTAATCCAGATGAATTGGAACTTCCTGCTCTACCTTCCAATCGGGCAGATCTTCCCTATCGTGGTTCCCTGGTTCCTCAACGGCGACTGGTTCTCCCATTGATTCATCAAGAGGTGGTCATGGGTTTACTGGTGACGGAGCGCAGCGATCGCGCCTGGAATGAATGGGAACAGGCGCAAATCCATGAAATTGCCACAACACTGGCCCTTGCCTGCGTTCTCGATCAGCGTTATCAGTGGCTGGAACAAGATCGACGCCAGCAACAATTACTTCAAACGCAGCAGCACGACATTCTGGATAACTTGCTGCACCAGTTCCGCAATTCCTTAACAGCGCTTCAAACGTTTAGCAAGCTTATTCTGAGGCGTCTTCTACCAGGAGATGCTAATCGTGAAATTGCCGCCAGCATTGCCCGTGAGGCAGCCCGATTGAAGGAGTTATCTCAGCAGTTAGAGACGGCTGCAACGGGGATGGAGGAAGCGCAAACATCTCCCTTATTTCTGCCACCTGTAGTTGGGGAGTGGGGACAGGATAGGTCGCTGGTAGCTGACTCTAAAGAAAGGGAAATTCGACTTCTACCGGATGCGGGAGTCCTTGCCGGGGCTCCCCTGTCACTACAGCCCTGTTCGGTTGTCGAGGTGCTACAGCCTTTGCTGGCTTCAGCGGAGGCGATCGCACAGGAGCGAAACCTGACCCTCTATACTGATCTCCCCTCCAATCTGCCGCTTGTGGTTGCTAATGAGCAGGCACTTCGAGAAGTGTTTAATAATTTGATAGAAAATGCCCTGAAGTATACCGCCAGTGGCGGGCAGGTTTTTGTTCAGGCCCGTCCCCTGATTTTAGAAGGGACAGCAGAAAACGAATCCTGGTTGGAAGTCTCTATATCCGATACCGGACCGGGCATTTCCAGCCAGGATCTGCCCCACATTTTTGAAAGGCGCTTTCGGGGTGCACAGGCTGAGAGCGACATTCCTGGTAGTGGATTGGGACTGGCGATCGCCCGTGCCTTGGTAGAACAAATGCATGGCAAGATTCAGGTAATTAGTCCCGCCCAAACTAGCTACTCAACTCAATCTCAATTCAGCCAAGCAATCGGTCCTGGAGCAACGTTCACAGTTCATTTACCCATTGCCAAGGAATCAGTGAGCTAAAGGTGAATGGCAGAGAGTTTCATGCATAAGCCTCCATAAAGAATGGGGCAAGAAACCTCAGGCAGGCTCACTTTAGCCCCAGCCCTGGTTTCTAACCCCGCCAGTCCAAACCCAATGTCGTTAGTACTTCTGCGGTGTTACCTGTGCGGGAGCCGCAGGAGCTGGAGCCGGCTCTGGTGCAGGGGCAGGTGGCGCAGGAGCGGGGGCAGGAGCAACCCTTGGTGGTGCAGGCGGCCTTCCCGAAATCACCAGATCCTGATTGAGAGTCAGCAGCAGGTTAGTGTTAGGGTCAATCGCGATCGCCTCCTCTGAAGTGCCCCCCAAAAACGTCCCTGCCAGGGCGCCTGCTGCTGCGCCGGTCAGCACTTCCCAGGCCTGGATCTTGCGGTCTCCAGTTACAGCAGCAACCCCGGCACCGGCACCGGCACCCACCAGCGTGCCCGCAATAATCTTGCCTGTAGTTGGGTTCTTCCTCACCACCGAATAGTTTCTCAGGACCTCCGAACTTGCGCTTACAGGAAGCCGTTGCCCATTTGGCAAAATGATCTCACTGGCAACAAACTGCACCCCCCCCTCCGTGACAATCAACTGCCCAATCACGTCACTCCCCGCCGGAATCAACACCTGTCCCTGGGAAGTGACCACATTTTGAGCCACCTTCATGGTCAAGGGAATCGGACGAGACTCATCTCTGGATATGAGAATCCGGTCATCCCCGGTGTAAACAATCGGAATCGATGCCCCAGCAGGAATCTTGATGGCGGTTGCAACCTGACCCACAATGTAGGGAGACTGAATCGCCGCTACCTGGCCCAGATCAACCAATGCTTGAAAGATGAACGCTGCGACTTCTGCCCGAGTAGCTACCCGGTTTGGATTCAGGGTTCTCACATCCGGATAGTTCACCACTACCTGGCGTTCAGTTGCAGCGGCGACACCAGGACGCGCATAACCCGGAATCGTAGATGCATCAGAGAATGTAGCCCCCAACAGTGGATCAATGGGACGGGTGTTGGCGTAATCCAGGCCAGCCGCCAATGAAACCAGCACCTGCGCTCGCGGAATGTTTTCGTTTGGTCTGAAGAGATTTCCTGGATAGCCTGCCATAAACCCAGTCGTATAGGCTCTTTCGATCGCCTCCCTGGCCCAATAGTTGGCAGGCACATCTGCAAAGTTGACAGGAGGACGAACCGCCGGACGATTAAACGCCCGATTCACCATAGCGGCGAACTGGGCCCGCGTCACCGGGTCTTCCGGACGAAAAGTGCCATCCTCTGCAAAGCCAACAATAATACCCCGAGCAGCCAACTCTTGAATAAACGGAGCCGCCCAATAACCAGACGGCACATCCGGGAAATTTGTCTGGGCAACTGCTGGGGTAGATAGGAAAAACGGTGTCACCGATCCTGCTGCCAAACCCAAAGCAATCAACCCAGCAGTCCCAGATTTCCAGGGAATGGAATACGACATGGGTAAGTTCTCCAAATAAGTTGACGATTGGCCAGTTTTATAGACTTTAAGGAAGAATGAAGG
>JAIMBL010000045.1 GCA_023511615.1 Leptolyngbyaceae cyanobacterium HOT.MB2.61 | reverse complement strand
AAAATCAATATTCCAGGGATTTTGTTTGAGATGAAAGAGTCGCTTAGGCCACTCTTTCACCGGCAAGCCGGGAGAACCGGAATGGATAGATCCGCAGTAGATAGTGACCCCCCAAATTTTGGTGCGACGTGTGAAATGAGAACTCAAAACTCGTCTAAGTGAGCAGAGAGGTGTAGGGTGTGAGGTGAAAACTCAAAACTCAAAACTCAAAACTCAAAACTCAGAACTCAAAACTCATCACCCCATCACCAATCACCCTCAACCCCCAACCCCCTCTTATAGCTGTTCTAAATTGTTGGTGAACAATGGGAGTTTTGAAAGTCTTTCCCTGACGGGAAGCCCTTTCACCATCCCAATAGGATCGCTATATCCTTCAGAATGCTAAAGGTTAGCATGAGGAAGGTTACACTTCCTACTTCAACTTTAGACCGTGATTCCTTCAATCCCAGCAACGATCAGGTTTTTGCAACAACCCACATCCCAGGCTTGGCTTGATCAGGCACTCACTCACCTGAATACAATTCTGCTCGATCATTCTCACTGTGAACGAAAAGCGGCAGGAGTGGCGCTGAATTTGATGTTTCGTTATCCGTCCAGTGAGAAATTGGTGCGCTCGCTCACAGCGATCGCCAGGGAAGAGCTGGATCACTTCGAACAGGTCAACCAGATTCTGGAAGCGCGGGGAATTCCCCTCCGGCCTTTGCCCCCACCGCCCTATGGTGCAGGCTTGAACAAGCAGATTCGCATCCAGGAGCCCGGTCGCATGTTAGATTCCCTGCTAGTGTCCGCCCTAATCGAAGCTCGCAGTCATGAACGCCTTGGTCTTTTGGGCACCCACTGCTCCGATCCAAAACTGGCAAAATTTTATCAGGGTTTAATGGCTTCCGAAGCCCGCCACTACGGGGCTTACTGGATTCTAGCAACCACTTACTTTGATCGCTCAACGGTAGACCAGCGGCTGGAAGAACTGGCAATTGTTGAGAGTAATCTGCTGGCAACCCTGCACCCGGAACCGAGAATTCATAGCTAAAAGGTGACAGGCTATGGGCAACAGGCAAAAATGTGGGAGGAGAGAAGTGTGAAGAGTGATAGAGGTATCTTCTATCGTGATTTTCTGATTCGTGACTGGCAACCGGGCGATCGCACCCCTGTTGCTAAAATCATTGGTTCTGTCCTGGCAGAGTATGGTTTGGGTTGGGAGCCGACCGGAGCGGACCAGGATGTGCTGCATGTGGAGAAGTGTTACCAATCTACAGGTGGGGAGTTTTGGGTGGTGGAGCAACATGGAAAATTAGTTGGCACCGCTGCCTACTATCCCATTCACCGGGGAACCCGCGCTGTCGAAATTCGCAAAATGTACTTGCTACCCGTAGCCAGAGGGCAGGGACTTGGAAGGTTTTTACTGGAGCAATTGGAAGGAGAGATCGCAGCCCGTGGCTTTGAACAAATCTGGATTGAGACAGCCAGTGTTTTGCAAGAAGCCGTCAAACTCTACGAGATTAACGGCTACCAGCCAGCCAGTGGAGTGGAAACGAAGAGGTGCGATCGAGTTTACGTGAAATTTCTGGTTGCTCCTTCTCTCTAAACCATCTTTAACAGTGTTTTTACGATCTTTATATCAGCCTCACAATTCCTCTTTCCCGTAAAAACACTGTGAAGTTTCCAGCAATGGGAACTCTGAAGGTGTTAAAAATTGTTTTTTTAGATACAAATACTGAGAAATGCAATCGCTGAGACCCGATCATTCAGGGCTTTTACAGCTGTTCTCAGTTAACCATCGCAGTGTCTGCATCTACCTGAACAAATGTTCTATCGAAATTCTGGCAATAGTTGCCAAAAACGGGGATTCTACCAAAGCCTCATGTAGCTGGATCTCTGCCTTCGTTGAGAAGTTAATTGTTTTGGAGGGTTGTCGATCTAGCTCAAGGCATTGCCATTTATTCACAACACTTTCTTGTTCAGGAAAAACATGAAAAGACAAATTTCCCTATCTTCCGTGCTGAAATCAGCATCAGCTTTTATTGGCACTTCAATGCTGGCCGCTGGTGTTTTGACCCTATCTGCGCCCGCCCATGCAGCCAGCTTTAGTTGCATTGGTTCTGGCTACAACATTGCTGATAATGTGACCGGCGTCACACCAGGATCCCCTGGCTGCCAAATTGCTGATTCTGCCGATCAAGATTTTCTGAATACTCATCCTCTGACAGTCAATGCAGAACAATTCTTCGGTTTTACTGACTGGGTGTTTGGAGGCAAACTAGAAGACGGTCCAACAAGCGATCCAAACTCTCTTCAAGTGGCTGGAACAGGAGAAGGGCAGTCTGGCAATTGGAGTGTAAACCTACCTAATGCATTGAGCCAGTACAGCAATATCATGATGATATTTAAGAGCGGTAACGGCACCAGATTGGTTGGCTATTTGCTTAATGCTACATCTGGAACCTGGACAAGCCCGTTTGAGGAACCTCCATTTAATTTCCCTGGAAATGGACCGAGAGATGTTTCCCATATCAGCTTTTACTATAGGGGAGAGGGAACACCCATTCCTACGCCTGCCCTGTTACCGGGATTGATTGTCATGGGGCTGACTGCTCTACGTAAGCGGAAGGGGGAAACAATGGAAGCAATTTCCGAACAGTAATTCGCCCGGTATCAATCAGAATCAAAACAACATCAAACTCAAGCACTCCAACGTTTCCGTTGGGGTGTTTTCTTTTAGCCAGTTTGCTTTTACCCAATGTTGTTAGCATCGCAGCACAGTCCTAAGCCACACTGGTTACAATCACCAGTTCAGTGAATAGGTGCACCCCGATTAGATGAACTAAGGATTGAAAATGGTTCGGCAGTGAATCCTAGAGCCCATCAAGTTGCTGAAGAAAGTATATTAGCGAACTCCACAAAATTTGTTGCAATGTGTGACAGTAGGATTGCCGGAACACCTTTACTGCTTTCTCACTTGCCATGATTGCTCTCTATACCTTCACAACTCCCAATGGCCGCAAAGCTTCCATCATGCTGGAGGAAGTTGAACTGCCCTATACTGTTCACGTCATTGACATTACGAAGGGTGAGCAGTTTACCCCAGAGTTCGTGGCCATCAACCCTAACAGTAAAATTCCGGCCATCATTGACCGGGAAACCGATATGACGGTCTTCGAGTCTGGGGCAATCCTGATTTATCTGGCAGAAAAGACTGGCAGGCTGCTGCCCACCGACCCGAAAAATCGCTTCTGGGTGCTAGAGTGGCTGATGTTTCAAATGGGGAGCGTGGGACCAATGTTTGGACAACTCAATCACTTCAAACGGTTTGCACCAGAAAAAATTCCCTACGCCATTGAGCGCTATGAAAAAGAAACCCTGCGGCTCTATAGCGTTCTCGATCGCCAGCTAGAAAAGTACGAATACATCTGTGGCGACTATTCCATCGCAGACATTGCCACCTTTCCCTGGGTCGCTGCCTATGAATTCCAGGGACTGACGCTGAATAACCATCCCAACCTCAAGCGCTGGTTTGAAACGGTTGAGGCCCGGCCTGCTGTCCAGAAAGGAATGAACATCCCATCAAGAGATTAGCCAATGGGCAGCCAGAGGCTGGCTGAATCAAAATAGTTTGCTAAGACGGTTTTCTTGAACCCTACCAGACTCTTCAACTCCTGATTGCCCTTCCTCGGAAATGTGTCATAAACAGAAGAAAACGGTCCTCTCAAGGAGTTCCGGTCACCGTCGCCCACAGGTATTTCTTAAACGAGCCCGCATCCATTTTTAGCCGCAGTTGCTTACACCAAGTGTAGATGTCAAATGTTACAGGATCTCCCTGGACCGAAATATTGCCCAAAAGTGCTACCCAATGGCTGGGGAATGGGACAGCAGGGGGGCGATCGCTCAACATTCCTTCCGCAGTAATGAGTGCAAAAGCCGCTCCACCAGCTTTAAGAGCTGCAGCGGCATCATTCATCGCGCTGATATCGTTCGTCAGGTAGGCGTGGTTATACTTGACCTTTCTGTAGCCCAGAATCTCTTGCATCCAGCCCTTCATTTCCCAGGATTTCGTCATGCCTGCCAGGTTCCGAATCAGATCGGGAGCATTGGGTTCTACTGGGAACAGCACATTTTCCACATCCCGCAGAGTTGCCAGAATCATCCAATCGGTTTGGGGCATTCGCAGGTCCCCATAAGTGGAGCGCCGTAGCTCATCAGAGGAGGCGATGTACCGGCTTGCGCCCTGAAAGCCGCCTACTAGATACAGGCTGCGGCAAATTTCGACATAGCGCAGGGGTTGCTTCCAAACCAACTCTACTAGAACAGAGGCTGGACCACAGAAGGGCTGGCCCCCTTGGTTGACCTGAAAGGGGTCGCGGACCCGCGATCGCATCTCGGCAATCAGAGTCGTTTTATTCAGGTGAAGCCATGCACTGGGAGCAAAGGACTTCTCAAAATCCGCGATCGCCGTCTCTGCCTCCTGTACCCGTGTGGGGTCAGGCGAATAGACATTCCTTAATGTTTCTCTCACAATTGCCATCTGCCCCCCGTAAAGATGATCCCAATGGTTCACCAGCTTAAATCTAGACTGATTGCCATCGAAAGATGGCATTCTTTAAAGAACTCTTGATAGAGCAATTTAACTGGTAGAACAATTTAACCCTTCGGCATGATTGCCCTCTGTCAGGCTACTCAATCTTTAAGGATACTTAAACTCACGACTTTTCTTTTGAGAAACCGTATCGGTCTGGTAAAGTAATGAAATCTTTGGAGTTCGGGGCCATCCGAACCCTTTTGCCTGTTCCCTGTATGACATTCAAGTTTTTCCAGCGTTTTCTCGTTCGTGCCTCACATTCGACCTGTTCAAGGAAGGATTTTCCTGGAAGCAATTGCTTCTATAATCGCCTCAGTAGTTTTGGTTCTAATCTGTGCTTGCAATTTATCCAGGCAGCTTTGATCCCATCACACTGGGGCACCTCGATATCATTGAACGAGGTTGCAGGCTCTTTGACCAGGTGGTAGTGGCGGTTTTGCGTAATCCAAACAAAACCCCACTATTTACAGTCGCAGAGCGAATGGATCAGATTCGGCGATCGACGCGCCATCTCCATAATCTGGAAGTGGATAGCTTCGATGGTTTAACAGTCAACTATGCCAGGATGCGGCAAGCGACCGTATTGCTTCGAGGATTAAGGGTGCTTTCTGATTTTGAGATGGAGCTTCAGATGGCTCATACTAATAAAACCCTTTCGGATCAGGTTGAAACCGTTTTCTTGGCAACCTCTAATGAATACAGCTTTTTAAGCAGTAGTCTAGTGAAGGAAATTGCCAGATTTGGTGGTACCATTGACCATCTTGTTCCCCCACAAGTTGCTCCAGATATTTACAAATGTTACGCCAAGACTCATCTAGCATCAGCCCAGATCCCAGCCTCAACGCCGGTACCGGAGCTTCCCATAATAGAACCCCCAGCCGAGACACAACGCGAACAGGGGGTGTAAACATTCAACAGGAGCTTAACCGACTAGAAGAAATGATCCTCGACAGTCCAAGGATTCCGTTGAGTCGTCGGACGCTGATCGACGAAGAGCATCTGCTGGAACAGCTTGATCTGGTGCGTCTGAGTTTACCGGAGGCCTTCCACGAGGCAGAAGAGATCGTTCGCCACAAGGAAGAGATTCTACTTCAGGCGGAGCAGTATGCTCAGGAAATTATTGAGGCCGCTGAGCGACGTGCAGCCCAGATCTTGAATGAGATGGGGATTTTGCGGCAGGCAGAAATTGAGGCACAGCAGATCCGCCAGCGGGTGCAGCAGGAATGTGAAGCCGCTAAGGAACAGACTATTTCAGAGTTGGAACGGATGCGCCGCCAGGCTCAACAAGAACTGGAGGAAATGCACCGTCTGGCGATGGAGGAGTGCGAAGAAATTCAGGCAGGGGCAGATGAGTATGCCGATCGCGTCTTGAAAGAGATGGAACTGCAACTGGGTGAAATGCTGCGAGTAGTACGGAATGGGCGTCAGCAACTTCAGCCAGACTTGCCTCCTTCTCGGGGACGAGAAATGGGTTCTGGTAGCTCTTCGAGTCGCCCGCCCTCCGGTTTAAAAGGCGATCGCTCTAAAAACTAACAACTGGCCATCATGAACCTGGCCATCATGAACAGCGTACAGACTTACGAATAAACATAAGGGAGTCAGGGTAATCGAGTCAGCAGACGCTATCGATCAAAACCGCTTTGAATGGGGGAAGTCGAAAGCCAGAAGCGGGGAACCAGCATAAATTTGGCTTCTGGTTCCTGACGCACCTGCGTAGACCCATGTGGCGGTAGTCATTGTAGTTAGGATAGGACGGGGTGGAGGGGGGAACCCCTGACTGAGGGCGAAGCCCCCACTCCCTCTTTGAATTCCAATGTCCTAACCCACCTGCGTAGAGCTACAGAGTAGAGCTATATATTGGAAGGACGGTTACTAGCCGTGTGCTGAAACAATCAAGATCCAGGAAGATCCAGTCCTTCTAGCCCTTGCGCTTAGCTTGCCAGGTTGCACCAAGTGCGGCCCCAATTCCAGCAACTAATCCAAACCCCATACCCTCAAGAGTTCTGGTCGTTGGATCTTTGGTCAAACATTCCTGAGTTGGATATTCCGACTGGAAGCAGGTATTACTCTCTGCCCAGCCAGCCGTTCCAAATAGAACAGCACCAGTCACGCTACATACGGAAACCATGATCAGGAAGGAGCGGTCTTTTGTTCTGCTCATACCAAAAACGTGTCTCGGAATACTTCACAAATGTACACTCAGTCTGCCCATAGATATGGGCAAAACTGACAGACTTCTGCAAAATCTTACAGGCCGTTGAAAGACTTTGCAGAAGGTTTATCAAGGGTTGTGAGTTGTGAGTTATGTCAGACGAAATCGGTAATTCTTGACAACCAAGTGTTTCTAATTTTCGAGCCACCTCACGATACTTTATGGGTTCCTACCACAGTTTCCAGCCACAAAGTATCGCCAGTATCTACAATCTGCATGATGTAACAGTAAACCCGCCTTCAGGTTGTGGTGAGAGTAATAATGGAACTTTATAAGGCATTGCCTACTTCTCCTTTGCAATCATAGCGTCGTTCACAATTCAACATGCCGAGCTCAGGGGACTTAGCTATAACTGATCTTTAAATGATCGGGCGATCGCCCGATTCCCAATCCAACTTCAGGCATCCAGAATGGTTCTCCAATTTGGAATTAATCACTGCCATTGATGAGGCGATAGAGTTCGAGCAACTACTGATACGCCTCCATCGGCGGACAGGTACAAACTAAGTTGCGATCGCCATAGGCCTGATCAATTCGTCCCACGGCGGCCCAGAATTTGTTTTCCCGTGTCCAGGCATTAGGATACACGGCCCGCTGCCGGGAGTAGGGATGGGTCCACTCGTCGGTTGTGAGCGCAAATACAGTATGGGGCGCGTTTTTCAACAGATTATCTTTGCGATCGGCTTTCCCTTCCTCAATCTCACGGATTTCTTCACGGATGGCGATCATCGCATCACAGAAGCGGTCTAGCTCCTGCCTGGATTCACTCTCCGTTGGCTCGACCATTATCGTGCCAGCCACAGGCCACGACACAGTGGGTGGATGGAAGCCATAATCGATCAGCCGCTTGGCAATATCATCCACCTCGATTTCAGCGGTTTTCTTGAACTGGCGCAAATCAATGATGCACTCATGGGCAACTAAACCATTTTTGCCCTTGTAGAGAACGGGATAGTGCCCTTCCAACCGCTTCGCAATGTAGTTGGCATTCAGAATCGCAACTTGCGTAGCTTTTTTCAGTCCTTCCGCACCCATTAGCGCAATATAAACCCAGGAAATGGGTAGAATGCTGGCACTGCCCCAGGGTGCGGCAGAAATCGGGCCAATCCCCTGCTTGCCACCCACTGCTATCACCGGATGTTGTGGCAGGAAGGGTACCAGATGTTTGGCAACCCCAATTGGACCCATACCGGGACCACCTCCCCCATGGGGAATGCAGAAGGTTTTATGTAAATTAAGGTGGCAAACATCGGCCCCAAAGTCGGCTGGACGGCAGAGTCCAACCTGGGCATTCATATTGGCTCCATCCATGTATACCTGTCCGCCACTGGCATGGATGATGTCGCAGATTTCCCGAATCGACTCTTCAAACACCCCATGGGTGGAAGGATAGGTCACCATCAGGGCAGATAACTTATCTTTGTACTGTTCTGCTTTTGCTTTCAAATCTGCTACGTCGATATTGCCATTACTATCACAGGCCACGGCTACGACCTGCATGCCTGCCATTACCGCACTGGCAGGGTTTGTCCCGTGGGCAGATTGGGGAATTAGACAAACGGTGCGATCGCCCTCCCCGCGAGCTTCGTGATATTTCCGAATCACCAGCAGCCCGGCGTACTCTCCCTGGGAACCGGCATTCGGCTGGAGTGAGATGCCTGCGAATCCGGTGATTTCTGCTAGCCACTCTTCTAGCTGTTCAAACAAAATCTGGTAGCCTTTCGTTTGATCTAGAGGAGCAAAGGGATGAATCTGGCTGAACTCAGGCCAGGTGATGGGCACCATCTCAGAGGTGGCATTGAGCTTCATGGTGCAGGAACCCAAGGGAATCATCGCCGTTGCCAGCGACAGATCCTTCGACTGCAATCGATACATGTAGCGCAGCAGTTCGGTTTCCGAATGGTAGGAATTAAAGACAGGATGGGTGAGATAAGGGCTGGTGCGACGGAGGTTCTCAGGAAAGCAGGGCGTCGGACAATGGGACAGCACATCTTCCGGTGTGAAGTGGGCAATCTGCTCGCCTGCAAAGATCTGGAACAGCGCCAGCAAGTCATCGGAGGAAACGGTTTCGTCCAATGAAATTCCGAAGGTCTGGGCGTCAATCTGGCGCAGGTTGATTTGATGGGAGTGGGCGCGTCTGATGACATCCTTCGCCCTTCCAGCCGGAACCCTCACTCGCAGGGTATCGAAGTAAGGTTCTGAGCCCAGCTCATAACCCAATTTCTGTAGACCTTCTGCCAGGATGCCGGTCATGCAGTGAATGCGTTCGGCAATTTGCCGCAATCCCTCAGCACCGTGGTAAACGGCATACATACTGGCGATGATTGCCAGCAGCACCTGAGCGGTGCAAATGTTGCTGGTGGCTTTGTCACGTCGGATGTGCTGTTCACGGGTTTGAAGCGCCAATCGTAAAGCAGGATGCCCATGCACATCTCTGGACACACCCACCAGCCGACCGGGAAGCTGACGCTTAAAGGCTTCTTTAGTGGCAAAATAAGCGGCGTGGGGACCGCCGTAGCCCAGGGGCACCCCAAAACGCTGGGTGTTACCTACCGCAATGTCTGCCCCAAATTCTCCAGGTGGTTTGAGCAGGGTGAGACTGAGCAGGTCAGCCGCAACGGTGACTAATGCTCCAGTGGTGTGGGCGCGATCGCAGAACTCCTGATAGTCGTAAATCGCCCCGTCGCTGGCGGGATATTGAAGCAGTACCCCAAACACCGGCTGCTCAAACTGGAATGTCTGGTGGTCTCCCACCAGAACTTCAATGCCTAGGGGCAGCGCGCGGGTCTTCACCACCTCAATAGTCTGGGGATGGCAGGCTTCCGATACCCAGAAGGTTTTTGATTCGGTCTTACTCAAGCTATAGCTCATGGACATGGCTTCCGCCGCTGCTGTTCCTTCATCCAGCAAGGAAGCATTGGCAATTTCCAGCCCGGTCAGGTCAGAGACAAGGGTTTGAAAGTTCAACAGAGCCTCCAGCCGTCCCTGAGAAATTTCAGGCTGGTAGGGG
Organism: Leptolyngbyaceae cyanobacterium HOT.MB2.61; assembly: GCA_023511615.1. Classification (GTDB taxonomy): domain Bacteria; phylum Cyanobacteriota; class Cyanobacteriia; order Leptolyngbyales; family Leptolyngbyaceae; genus Leptothermofonsia. The sequence goes on along the minus strand of JAIMBL010000045.1, from coordinate 16,827 downwards.
GTGTACTGGGTATACCAGCCGGGGTTTTCCAGAATATTACGTTGAATCACGGGTGGGGTGATGCAGTTGTAATACCCCATGCCGATGAAGGAGCGGTATACGTGATTCTCCTGAGCAATCTCCCTCAGTTCTTGCAGCAGTTCGTATTCGCTCCTGGCAGATTCCAGATGCAAAGGCCGCTGCATCCGAATCGTCGCTGGAATCGTCGCATCAATCAACTCATCCAGGCTATCAAACCCCAGCAGCTTCAGCATTTGGGTCAGGTCATCCGGGCTGGGGCCAATGTGCCTGCGTTCAAACGAGTCCGTATAGGCCAGAGGATTCATCGGACGTGGGGTTTGGGACTTAGAACGGGGAACCGCCTGGGATGGGCCGTTGGAAATAGCGGCTGAACCGTTCTTGGTCTGGTCAAGGTTGTTCATTCGGGAACCATTGAGACGCGTACCATTTTGATCCGTAGAACGCTCTAGCATGGGAACTCTGATAAGAAAACAGTTACAATTCGGATGTTTAGCCAAAACCATCTTCACAGACTTTAACAAATATTCTGTGACAAACGCCCGGTTACTGGATTCTACAAATTGCTGGTTTATATACTCTTCACAGAGCGAATACTAGAGGTTCAACTTTCTGAAGACGAGGACTGGGCTGACTTGAAAATAAGCCCCTCGATTCCCCTGACTCCCTTATTCTGACTTGTGACACTGTACGCCATTCATGATGGCTAATTAGAGAGTAGGGAGCAGCAGGAAAGCAGAGGGCGATGCAGAGGGCAATCGTTAACCACCAACAGCTAACAGCCAGTAATCTATCCCCCTTCAACCTGCTCTTGATATTCGCTTGCGGAAAGGGCGTCATCCAGTTCCCCTGGATCGTCAACCCGGACTTTGATCAGCCAACCTTCGCCATAGGGGTCATCTGCTAACTGTTCCGGGGCATCAATGAGGGGTGTATTACACTCAACAACGGTTCCCGTTACGGGAGAGTTCAGGTCTTCAACTGCTTTGACTGACTCAACCGTGCCAAATTTCTCACCTTTTTCAACTGCATCACCGACTTCGGGTAACTCCAGAAAAACAATATCGCCCAGTTGATCAACGGCAAAGGCGGTAATACCGATAGTTGCGATTTCTCCATCCAGACGGGCGTATTCGTGGGAGTCCAGGTACTTCAAGTCATCAGGATATTCAAAAGCCATTGGTTGTCCTCAATCAGGGCTACAGGTAAAGGTTAGAGGGTAAAACAGGAAGGGTAAAGAGAATTTCTGCTTTCTATTTCGCTCGCCGATAGAAGGGGCGTTTGACAACAACTGCCGGATAGAGTTTACCCCGAATTTCGACTTCCAGAGCTTGATCGGGTTTGGAAAGAGGGGTAGGGACGTAGGCCAGGGCGATCGCAATCCCCAGGGTAGGCGATTGGGTGCCACTGGTCACTTCACCTACGGGCTTACCATCGGCATAAACCGGATAGCCATGACGAGCAATATTGCGTCCCTGCATTTGCAGTCCTACCAGCCGTCGCTGTACCCCATCCTGTTTCTGTTTCTCCAGAATTGAGCGTCCAATAAAGTCGCCTTTGGTGTCAAGGTGGACGAGCCAGCCAAGCCCGGCTTCCAGGGGGGTTGTGGAATCATCAATATCCTGACCGTAGAGCGCCATTGCCGCCTCCAGACGCAGGGTATCACGGGCACCTAAACCGCAGGGCACAACTCCGGCCTGGAGGAGCGATCGCCACAATTCCCGGCCCGTTTCTGGAGCCGTCATCACCTCAAATCCGTCCTCCCCCGTATAACCAGTGCGAGCCAGAAAGCCCGGTTGCTGCAGAACAGTAGCTTCCAAATGTCCGAAGGGTTTAACAGTTGACAGGTCTTCCTTCACAAAGGATTGCAGATAGCGGGCTGCCTCTGGTCCCTGCACTGCAATTAACGTATTCGCCCGGGAACAATCCTGAAATTCCATCTGGTTTAGATCCAGGTGCGACTTCATCCAGACTTGATCTTTCTGCGTAGTCGCCGCGTTTACAATTACTACCCAGCGCTGATTCCCCTCTCCATCTTCCCCCTGGTAATAGAAAATCAGGTCGTCTACAATGCCCGCCTGGGGATTCAGCAGAACTGTATATTGCGCTTGACCTGACTGCAGGCGGCTCAGATCAGAGGGAACTAGACGCTGGATCTGCTCCAGTACGTTTTTGCCGGTCAACCGAAACTTTCCCATGTGGGAAATGTCAAACATGCCCGCTGCCGTTCTAACTGCCTGATGTTCGCGGGAAATACCCCTATACTGCACAGGCATTTCCCAACCAGAAAACTCGGTCATCCGAGCATTAAGTTCTAAGCACAGGTCATAGAGAGGAGTACGCGCCAGCAAAGCCGCATCAGATTGAGTCACAGGTCTGAATTCCCAAGCAGAGGAACATTCTCATCCTATAGCAGTTAGTTAGCTGTTAGTTGTCAGTGGGTGAGAGGGGGGAGGGGATAATACCATTTCTCAATTTTGGATTTGCGATTTTGAATTGACAAACACTAAACCCTGAGAGGGTTCTAGCCCCTTCATCTGTAGCCTTACTTTGAAGAATTAGTATCAACAGGTTTCTCCTTTGAGCCTGAGATTGATCTCAAGGCTCTTAAGTCGGTGACATTCACATTTAAGTCGGTGACATTCACATTAAAGCTAAATCTCTGTAAATTCGCTGCTCCTCCAGATGCACGGCTGGAGGAGTTTTTTTAGGAGAGAGGAAGAAACAGATTTTAGGAGAGAGGAAGGAACAGAAGCTGTTTCTTTCCATTGGTTTCCGTCTCCTTGAGGGGAAGGGGTATGAAACCTGAATTTTCAAAAGAACGATAGCCGCCGAATGGTTCTAATGTTTCCGTCCCCTTGCAGGGAAGAAGTGATGAAACTCAGAGACGCACCTCGACGATCCGGTCAGTTTTTAAGGTTCTGGGGAGGTGCGTCTTCTTTCTAGTTCCTGCTCCTGACTCCCGATTCCCTAAACCTTTGCTTCTTCCTTCACCAGCTTATCCCAACCCAAATCTTTGAGATTATTGTTCCGGCGCAGGGGACGAGTTACCAGTTCCAGAATATCGCGGGCATTGGTAAACCCATGAATCTGGGCAAAGGTAAACTCAACTGACCATTTGGTATTAATGCCACGGGCTTCCAACGGGTTGGCATGAGCCATCCCTGTAATCACCAGATCAGGCTGTAATTCTTTAATTCGTTGAATCTGGTTGTAATTGTCAGGCTTTTCTACAATTGTGGGTAACGGCGCTCCCATCTCCTGGCAGGTTTTCTCTAGCAAAGCCAGTTCGGCTGCCTGATAGCGTTTATCCATGTAGGGAATGCCAATTTCAGGACAGGTCATACCGCAGCGAATCAGAAAGCGTGCCAGAGAGATTTCTAACAGGTTATCCCCCATGAAAAAGACTGATTTGCCGCGAATCAACTTTACGTAGTCTTCCAGGCTTTCCCAAATTTGAGCTTCCCGTTCTGCCAGACCTGATGGCTCAGTTCCAAATACGGAGCAAATTTTCTCAATCCAGGCACGGGTGCCATCCGGCCCAATCGGGAAGGGAGCACCAATGAGTTTACACTTGCGGCGGCGCATGAACGTTGTAGCGGTGCGACTGAGGAAAGGGTTCACACCTGCCACATAGTAGCCTTCCTCAATCACTGGTAATTCGGTGTAGCGTTTGGCAGGTAACCAGCCCGAAACCTTGATTTTCTGTTTCTTCAGCTCCAGCGTTAATTGGGTCACAACCGGGTCAGGCAGGGAGCCAAACAGGACAAGTGGTGGATGGTTCACATATTCAGACTCTTCTGCTTTCACTTCTTCCTGCTTACGACCAAAGTTAAGCAGTTTAGAAATTGCGTTGCGTTCTTCTTTCTCGGTTTCGGCAACGGGAGCTTTATCGGGGCAGCGGTTCACCATGGCTGCCAGTACAGTGTCTTCTCCCTGGGTGAAGGCATAGTCCAGCCCATTGGCACGGGCCACCACAATAGGAATCCCAATTTCAGCCTCCAGCTTGGGAGCCATGCCCTCCAGATCCATCTTGATGATTTCAGTGGTGCAGGTGCCAATCCAGACAATGACTGAAGGGTTGCGATCGCGCTTAATCTGCAAACACAGCCGCTTCAGCTCTTCATAATCATTCAACTGGGCAGAAATGTCCCCCTCTTCCAGCTCAGCCATGGCATAGCGTGGTTCAGCAAAAATCATCACACCCATGGCATTTTGCAGAAAATAGCCGCAGGTCTTGGTGCCAATCACCAGAAAGAAACTGTCTTCAATCTTCTGGTATAGCCAAGCCACACAGCTAATTGGACAAAAGGTATGATAATTTCCAGTTTCACACTCAAAATTCAAGGCTTGGGGTTGGGTATCGGCAAGGGTCATGAATTGGTTCCTCTCAGTTATAGGAAATTGTTGAGTAGGGTTTTATTGGACTTGTCAATCTTTCTTTTCCTGGTTGGGACGGGAGCCCTGGCAATATTCATCCTGTCTTGAGCGAAACCTAACCACGTCTTGAGCAGAAGGCAGCCTCACTTCTGTATCGTTGGAAGATGGCAACATCTTGATTTGACCTTTTCCAATCTTGTTGGAAGTTTCTCGATCCTTTGAAAGATTTTTTCCTGCGCTGTCATGCTCCGTCAAATAATCTTCTGGATTGAAGTTAAGACCCAACGCAACCACAATGCGATCTGGATTGCTGCTGAGATCCACAATTAAGGGAAGCAGCTGGGTTAAGCGTGGCTCCAGAACAGAGAGCGTTGCCAGGATAAAGCTAGAAGAGGGACGGCGTTCCCCTTCACAGTTGACCCAGACCCCCAGACGACTTAACCATTCGCGGTTGTTTTCGTAATAACTCAACCATTTTTCTCGTACAGATTGACGAAGTTGTTCAGTGTTCACGATGCAGAGAGTTACACCTCATCTTTCTTTAGACCATCATTAGATCTAACTCTTCTTCCTGGGTCTGCACCTTTGGCTTCTGGGGATTGAGATAAAAGTCAGACAGGAGGGAGAACAGATCGCGATCTGGTGCATCATTCGGCACTACTCCTTCGGGACGAGCCAAAATCTGGTCGGCAATGTTCAGATAGTAGTCACAAACGTAATTGAGGGAAGGATCGGATTCTGCCATCTCAAACAGTGTCTTGCCCTTCACACGAGAAACGCGGATGTCTTCAATCAGGGGTAGCACTTCCAGCACGGGCATAGGGACGGCTTCGACGTACTTTTCAATCAAATCACGCTTGGCTGTGCGGTTACCAATCAGTCCAGCAAGACGCAGGGGGTGGGTGCGAGCCTTTTCCCGAACGGAAGCCGCAATCCGGTTAGCGGCAAACAGGGCATCGAAGCCGTTATCCGTAACAATCAAACAGTAATCGGCATAGTTGAGGGGAGCTGCAAAACCACCACAGACCACATCACCTAGGACATCAAACAGGATGACATCGTACTCATCGAAGGCATTCAGCTCCTTCAATAGTTTGACCGTTTCGCCCACCACATAACCACCACATCCAGCACCAGCAGGAGGACCGCCTGCCTCCACGCAGTCCACACCACCATAGCCTTTGTAAATCACATCTTCGGGCCACACATCCTCATAGTGATAGTCTTTTGCCTGCAGGGTGTCAATAATCGTAGGAATTAGAAACCCAGTCAGCGTAAACGTACTATCGTGCTTGGGGTCACAACCAATCTGCAAAACTTTTTTTCCACGCCGGGCTAAAGCCACTGAGATGTTACAACTCGTCGTGGATTTACCGATTCCCCCTTTTCCGTAAACTGCCAGTTTCACGCTAGTCGTCTCCTATAGTTTCATCTCAAACAGGTGGGAAGAGTCACTGGAGTCGTTAGAACCGTAGGATAGCCCACCGTTCCAGTTGACTTCTGTTGTTTTCTTCGATCCGTCAGTAACAGCATTATTGTTGAACTTCTGGGCAATGGAAAGAACCATTGAAAATAGAAGGGTGAGAAATAGGACTCAAGAGGGTATAAGGATTCTTAAACTCCCAGAAAAACATTATCACTCTTTTTCAGTCCTCTGTAAGCGAATGATCAAGTTTTTATGTTACTAATTTTATAAAAATAGGAATAATAGCAAAATTTTCAAATCCCTGAAATTATTGGGTTACAGAAATTTAGTCTGGCTAGAGAGGTCTTGTTCTGAGGCTATGGTTGGTCCGCTGTAGACCTGTTCGTTGAGATGTTCTTGCAAATGGAAACACTGTTTCTGGCATTCCCCCCGACTGAAGCTCAAATCCAGATGGGGTAGGCATTGTCGATTCCGGGAATTTTCTATCAAAGGTTTGGGGAGTCTATGAACTTGATCGCTTTGTTAAGAATATTGAAATTTTGCCGATCGCACCTCCAGACACTGATTTGGGTAAACTTCCGTTAATTTCTTTAGTGGTATTTTGTATATCGATTGCTAAAGGGAGTTTTTGCTTAAAGATTAAATAAAGCGAAGGCTAAATCAGCGTCAGGGCATCTGGGATTGTAGATAGTATCTAAGCTATAAATCTTTATTGTCAGGGTCTTTATTGTCAGGGTACGTGTCCTTAGTGTTTGCCGTGCTTTTGAGGAAAAGCGCCTGTTGTTTATTTGAATTGGTAACTGAAAAGACGCTTGATCTGCCAGGTGGAACGGCTCTGCAAAATTTTGGAAGTAAAATTTTGGAAAATGCCAGGTTGCGAATCAGCCTCCTCGGCGATCGCGGTCACAGGAGGATATTAAGTTGCTCAGACAGTTTGCAATATCACTGATTGCACCTATACTCATTCCGGCTCAGATACCTGCGTTTCAAAATGGGCAAGCTGATGTCAATCCTCCGATTGGCACGTTTGCCAAACCATCTGTGGTTCGTGTTGTGGCAGGCTGCTCTGGCAAATATTCCTACGGCAGCATTGAATATTCATTTGCTGTGGGAGAGGTGGGATCGGGATTCTTCATTAATCCCAATGGCTACATTGCAACGAATGCTCACCTTTTGCGCCCTACGGCTAGGGAGGGCTGTGAGGACTATGTGATTGAAAACCTAGCTGAGCGGATTAATGGCAAAACTAGCTCTGAAGGGGTTTCCGGGCAAACCAAGGCTGAACTTAGAAACAGTATCCGGATCACCAGTGACATTGATTACTTTACGCGGGTTATTCTGCCCAATGGGGATTCTTTTCCCTTTGAAACGAAGAAAACAGGTAAATCCGTCGGAGGAGATAGCAAGGATATTGCAGTTATTAAGATTCAACTGACGAACGCTCCAACGATTCAATTTGCAGATGCCAGCGCTCCCAAGCCTCAAGAGCCTGTTACGGTTGTTACCTATCCACTGCGGGGAGAAACGGCCTCCTTTTTTTCACCCCTCCTGTCTGGGGATTTGCCCTCCAATCAACCGCTGGGTAAGGTGGAGGTGATGAATGGTCAGATTTTGGACTCTACGAAATTAGGAGGAAGTCGTCGCTCATTTTTACAACTGAATTCCCGGTTTTCAAACGGGATCTCCGGAAGCCCGTTACTCAACAGTAAAGGGGAAGCGATTGGTATGGTTACGCTGGGTCATGAGGATGTCGGCGGCAACATTACCTCTGCGGTACTCAATCAAACCCTCCTTCCGTTTATCAAAGAATTTGATGGCACCCAGCAGGACAACCCTACCAACCGCCTGTATCGGGAAGGGCTGGAACTTCTGAAAAAAAACGACTTTAAGGGGGCCAAGACTAGCTTTGAAAAGCTGAGGGATCTTTTCCCCTATCATTCAGAGGTGTATTTTCTCATCCATGAGAGCGATCGCCGCCTGGCGGAGGCACAGGAGAAAACCCGGCTCACTCTCTTGCTAGCTGGTGTTGGGGGGGTAGGGGGAATCATTTTAGCTGGTTATTGGCTCCTCAAGCGCAAGCGCAACAGAATGCGGAGAGCCATCCCATCCTTTGCTGCCCCTCTGTCTAATCCTTCTCCAAATCAAAATGAAGCCGTTGCCAAAGAGGTGGGCGTTGACTGGCCAAAGCCTTCGGTTGAAGCGGACAGAGATTCGGTATCTTCTGAGTATGTTCCTGCTCAGGCGGCAGTGACTCAGATTAGCGGAAACATTCCCAGCCCAGCAACGATAGTTGGAACTCAGCCTTTTGTGGAGTTGAAGAACCAGGATGGTAAGGTGAAGCGGTTTTACCTGCATCGGGACCGCCACTACCTGGGCCGGGATCGCGGCTGGGCCGATCTTTATATCCTTGAAAACGGATGGGAAGTGATTTCCAGACGCCATGCTGTTTTAGAACGGGAAGGGGATGATTACCGGATCTATGATGGCGATCGCCAGAACCCCAGCACCAATGGAATTTTGATCAATAATACCCGTATCACAACCCAGGAAGGATACTTGCTTAAAGACGGCGACCAACTTCAGACCGGGCAAGATGCCCAGAATCAGGTGATTTTAACCTATTCCAACCCTGGTCGCAGACAGCCCTCAAGCTTTCAAATGAATGGCACCAGCGATGGGCATCGGGCTTAGAGCTGTTGTTAGTTGTTGGTTGTTAGTGGTTAGAGAAGGGGAAGGAGGGTTTTGAGTTTACTCCGTACTCCCCATTTCCCGTGCTACTGGCAGGGTGAAATAGAAACGGCTACCCTGCCCATGAACAGACTCAAAACCCATCTGGCCGCCCTGGTTCTCAACGAGCAGCTTGCATAGGGAAAGCCCCAACCCTGTTCCCTGAATATTGCAGCGATCGCGATGCTTCACGCGGTAGAACCGCTCAAATACATGGGGTTGGTCTGGAAGGGGAATCCCCAATCCGCGATCGCGGACCCAGACTTCGACCCAACCTGATGGCAACTCACTGACACCCACCTCAACGGGCGTGCCGTTTGGGGAGTACTTAATAGCATTGGACACCAGATTGATCAAAATCTGAGAGATTTGCCAGCGATCGCCCCAGACCTGGGGTAAGTCAGTATGCCACTGACAAACTATAGGGTACGGACGGTATGCTTCAACAATCTCCTCCAGTAATTTCGGTAAACTGAAACCGACTGGATGAGTCTTTAGGGCACCAGTTTCAAGGTTGCGAATGGTTGTCAGGTCATTCAACAGGTCTTGTAACCGATGAACCTGATGCTTCACTACGTTGAGAAACTCCTGACGATGCTCTGCGTCAAGACCTGGTTCTGCCAGGAGATCAACTGACCCACTCAGCGAAGTTAGCGGAGTGGCTAACTGGTGAGTCATTAGATGCATGAATTGGGTTTGTCTGGCGATCTGTTCCTTGAGCGCCTGGTTTTCCATCAATGCGTTCATCAGTTCGGGATCTGCGTAGGGAATTGGGTCAGGTTCCAGTGGGCTTGACCGGGGAAGAAGCGGCTCATTGTTGAACGAAAATGACATGAGACATCCCTGAATACGGTAAGCAGTGGTTATCAACCTGAGGGGTTGTCAATTTTTTGTGGCAATTCTGGGAAAAAGGTCGAGGGAATCAGGGCTTCAAGAAGTTAGAGCCTCGCTTCTGGAACCCCCTTCAACTTGAAACTGACCCGCACAACCGAAATGATTAACATCACCACCCAATTGCGGCAAATCTAATCGTTCTCTCACAGCTCTTATTTAAGATATTTACATATTTTTACATTTTCGGCTCAACCCTTCTGAAGTTGTTGGTTGTTAGTTAAGCGAGAAGTGAGGGGTAAGGAGGATTTTGAGTTTTGAGTTGTTTCCTCCCCCCTTTGCCGTCCCTCCTTTCCCTCCACTCCTTTCCCTCCACTCCTTTCCCTCCACTCCTTTCCTCTATCAATTCCTTATCTTTTCCCTTTCCTCCCCTTAGCCCCTGGCCCCCAGTCCCTTCCTCTTAAACCCCTAGTCTTCCTTCCCTTCCTGATCCTCCTCTCTCAGAGTTGTTGATAGAAATTGATACCTGAATGAACCCACTGAGGTGTACAAATAGGGATGGGTAAGAATAATCGTGTGAAGTCGGGCAGGGCTGTTGGCTCTGTTAGTTGGATGGTTGGTTCTATTTCAAAAACTAGAAATGCATTGGTGAGTATCCCTACGATGGCTGTAGACCATGAGCGGGTTCTGGCTGCGATTGATGTGGGCACAAATTCCATTCACATGGTTGTTGTCCGAGTGCAACCCACCCTGCCTGCTTTCACCATCATCTCTAAGGAGAAGACGACAGTTCGGCTGGGCGATCGCGACAAGCAGACGGGCAATCTAAGTCCGGAAGCGATGGAGCGGGCAATGGAGGCTCTGCGGCGCTGCATTGAAATCTCTAAGGCCCTGAATGTGGAACAAATTCTTGCGGTTGCCACCAGTGCTGTGAGAGAAGCCCCCAATGGGCGAGAATTTCTCAACCGGGTTGGGGAGGAATTGGGACTTTGGATCAACCTGATTTCGGGGCCGGAGGAAGCCCGCCGCATTTACCTTGGTGTTCTATCAGGGATGGAGTTCAACCAGCAACCGCATGTCATCATTGACATTGGTGGAGGGTCTACAGAACTCATTCTAGGGGATGGACATGAACCACGCACTCTAAGCAGCACCAAGGTGGGAGCTGTCCGTTTAACAGCAGAACACATCACGACTGACCCCATCAGCAATGTCGAGTTTCAATCGCTTCAGGCATATATTCGGGGAATGCTGGAACGGTCTGTGGAGGAACTTCTGGCACACCTGCGACCAGGAGAACGCCCCTGCCTGGTTGGGACTTCGGGTACGATTGAAAGCCTGGCTGCAATGCATGCCCGTGAAACCCAGGGCGTGGTTCCCAGTCCTCTGAATGGCTATAGCTTCACGCTGCGGGATTTGCAGGATATGGTCAACCGCCTGCGCCGCTTGAACCTGACTGAGCGATCGCAGATCCCTGGTATCAACGATCGCCGCGCCGAAATTATTCTGGCAGGGGCTCTGATCCTGCAAGAAGCAATGACACTTCTGGGGGCGGAGTCAATTGTGATTTGTGAGCGATCGCTGCGGGAAGGGGTCATCGTTGATTGGATGCTGACCCACGGGTTGATTGAAGACCGCCTGCGCTACCAGAGTTCCGTCCGTCAGCGCAGTGTGATCAAGACGGCTCAAAAATATCGCGTTAACTTGACCTACAGCGAGCGGGTTGCCCATTTTGCCCTCAGCCTGTTTGACCAGACCCAGGGAGTTTTGCATGAATGGGGCGAGGAAGAACGGGAACTACTGTGGGCAGCGGCCATCTTGCACAACTGTGGCCATCATGTTAGTCACGACGCCCATCACAAACATTCCTATTACCTGATCCGCAATGGCGATTTGCTGGGCTACACCGAAACGGAGGTGGAAACGATCGCCAACCTTGCCCGCTACCATCGCAAGAGTCTCCCCAAAAGAAAACATGAAAATTATCGCAGTTTGACCAGCAAGCGACACCGCCGTATTGTCGATCAGCTCAGTGCTTTATTGCGCCTTGCCGTTGCCCTTGATCGCCGCCAAATCGGTGCCATTAAGCAAGTCACCTGCAAACATCTACCTGACAAAAGCGAATTCCATTTACTGCTAGAAGCAGCCCGTGTCGGTGATGACTGCGCCCTTGAACTCTGGAGCCTCAATTACAAGAAAGATGCGTTTGAAACTGAATTTGGGCTCAAGTTAGTACCTGTTCTGGGATCCGTTCATTAGTCGCACTATCCCCGCCTTTCTAAAATTTTCCTGTTCTTCCGGCGTGCCGGTGAAAGAGTAGCCTAAGCTACTCTTTCATCTAAAACAGAATCCCTGAAGTATTGACTTTGTTTTGGTGATAAGCGACGCTTATCACCAAACTCCCAGGGGAGCCAATTTTCCTGATATGGGGTAGAGCAGTCTGAATTGCTTCTGGTGTAGGATCCCCGCAAAAGCAGTTGCTCTCGAAACTTGTCGGCGTCAGCCAGATTTGGAATCTGCTCAGTCAGAATTTCAACCAGGTGTTTGGGCGAGGTAGGAGCGGATTGAGATAGCGCTTCTTTGACCACTGCATCGGCGATTGGCCCAATGAAATAGGTCAGCTTTTTCCGACACGGTTAACCAATGCTGAGTTCACTCCATAAAAAGGGGGTAGGATACGTCCTACCCCTGCGAATTGCTAATTGAAACAGGTATTACTTCACCATTGCCGGTTCGGGTGTCTGGTCTGCAACATTAATCCAGTCGGTGTGATAAACACCAGGTTTGTCCACACGTTCGTAGGTATGGGCACCGAAGTAATCGCGCTGCGCCTGAGTGAGGTTTTGAGGCAGGCGATCGCGGCGGTAGCTATCAAAGTAATCCAGGGAGGCACTGAATGCTGGTACCGGGATACCCATGGTTGCAGCAACGGCTACCACTTCTCGCCAGGCCATCTGCCGATCCAGAATCGTCTGCTTAAACTCTGGTGCCAGTAGCAAATTCGGTAGGCTGGGATTTTCGTCAAATGCGTGCTTAATCTTGTTCAAAAAGCCAGCCCGAATGATGCATCCCCCTTTCCAGATGCGAGCGCATTCACCCAGGTTGAGATTAAACCCATACACCTTCGATGCCTTACTCAACAACGCCATCCCCTGCGCGTAGGAGCACATCTTAGAGCAGTACAGCGCATCCCGTACCTTAGTAACGAACGCCTGAGCATCGCCATCAAAACTGGCACTGGGGCCAGTCAATTGCTTGGATGCTGCAACCCGCTCTTGTTTGTAAGACGACATGATACGAGCGGTCACGGCGGCGATGATTGTGGGAATGGCAACGCCAATTTCCAGGGCATCCGTCACAGTCCAGCGCCCTGTGCCCTTCTGTCCGGCAGCATCCATAATCATATCGACCAGTGGTTTACCCGTTTCAGGGTCCATCACCTTAAAAATGTCTGCCGTGATCTCGATCAAATAGGAGTTGAGTTCGTCAGTTTTATTCCACTCGGCGAATACTTCGTGTAACTCTTGAGCGCTCAAGCCCAGAACACTTCTGAGCAAGTCATAGGCTTCAGCAATTAGCTGCATGTCGCCATACTCAATTCCGTTATGCACCATCTTGACGTAGTGCCCTGCACCACCCGGTCCGATATAGGTAACGCAGGGACCATCATCAACTTGAGCTGCAATTTTGGTCAGAATCGGCTCCAGGTAATGATAGGCCTGCTCAGTGCCTCCTGGCATTAAGCTGGGACCATTCAGTGCCCCTTCTTCACCACCACTGACCCCCATGCCAATGAAGGTAAATTTAGCCGATTCCAGGTCGGCGGCACGACGTTGAGTATCTGTAAACAACGAATTACCACCATCAATTAGAATGTCACCTTCATCCAGCAGGGGTTTCAGTTGTTCAATGGTTGCATCAACTGGAGCACCCGCTTTTACCATAATCAGGATTTTGCGGGGGCGTTCCAGGGCGGCAACGAACTCTTCTAAGGTATATGCTGCAACAAAATTCTTACCCTGTGCTCGCGTTGCCATGAACGTATCTGTTTTTTCACGGCTGCGGTTATATACAGCGACGGGAAATCCATTGCGTTCTACATTGAGCGCCAGGTTTTCACCCATCACAGCAAGACCAATCACACCAAAGCTTTGTGCCATAGATTTTCCTGAGAACTCTGCAAATGCTGGGGCTGTCTATGCCTCCCAGCGTAGCCCGATCCCATCGGGAATACCTGGAAAATAAGATTAAGCTGTTACGCAATAGGAGCCTGTTAGAGAAAGGAAAAACAGGGGAAACATGGAGGGGAACGCAAGAGAGTAAGGAGATAGAGAGGAGAGAAACTCAGTAGAAACAGCAATGGAGCGATTTTGGCAGAGTGAGGAAATGCAAACAAATCTTCCTTAATCGCAATTATTTGGATGCCCTGCAAATGTTTCTTTATTTGAGGAATCAAAAGCAGGGGCAAATCTTTAAGTTTCTTAATATATCCTCTTAAAACTTAAATCTCATCTCTTTCTGGCGGAGTAGAGTTAATAGGTAGTCCTCAGGCAGGTTGGAGCTGCAATTATGCTGGCATATCTTCTGGCACTGGTCGTTGGCTTAGGTAGTTTCGCCCTTTATATGGCTGCGTTCTTTTTCCCAGAGGTGCACCGCAAAAACGATTTTATCTGGAGCGGGATTGGGATGTTCTATGCTCTGGTGTTGTGGGTTTGTGCTGAACGCATTCGGGGAGGGTTGCTGTTGGGACAAACAGCAAGTGTGGCTTTGCTGGGCTGGTTGGGCTGGCAAACGCTGATGATGCGGCGACAAGTTACTCCATTGGAAGAACAAACGGCACTTCCCAGTTCGGATGAGTTGAAGGGGATGCTGTCGAATCTGGCTAAACCTGAAGCCTTTTCTGCCCTGGCTGGGCAGGTGGTTCACCAATTTGAGAAGTTGCGAAACCAGATTCAAGATCTGACGGCAAACGTGGGTAAACCCAGGGTGAGGGTAAAGCCTGAGCTGGATGAACCTTATGTGCCGCTCACACCAGAAGATTTTGCATCGGCTCGTCGTAGGCCAGAGATTGAACCTCCAGTAGATATAGATGTTGACACTGAGGAGACGATCGCCCATGTTGAAGATGCGATCGCTGATGCCATCGAACAGACACAATCCTCAGAAATGCCATTGAGGGAGACGTTTGAAACTTTTACTGAGGAAGTTGCAAAGACTCAGGCACAATCGCCAGAAATAACGCCAATTGAAGCATTTGAAGCCTTTACAGAGGAAGCTACAGATCAGGTCCAGGAGGTTTCTGAGCAAATTAGTATTGCCACCAGTGAAGTTGCTGGAGATGTCAGGGAAACTGCCCATACTGCGGTTGTAAGTACAACAAAATCAGCTCCGTTGCTGAAGGAAAAAGCAACCAGTGTGTTCGCAATTTTTAGCGATATAGCAAGGGGACTGTTCAAGAAAAAAGAAAGCAAGCCAATCTACGTTAGAAAGCAGTTTCGCCAATCTACTGAAAAGGAGGTTCCTGGGCAGAAAGCTTCTACAGAAGGATTGGGTGAGATCACTGCAATCCGTGCTGAATTAGTCAGCGAGGAGACAATTGTAGAAGGAATTGACCAGGGAACAATCACGGAAGCCATCGCTACAGAAGTGATGGAGGAAATGACTGAGAAGGAAACTTTTCCGTCTGTTGAGGAATTGTTTGAAGCAGAAACTTTACCTGACCAAACGAGCGAAATTGATTCTACGGATACTTCAATTGAAGGACTTTTTCAAGAAGAAGAACCCGTTAGCGCAGAATTGTCCCTGGTTGATCAGGTGGGTGATCTCGGTTCTGCGGATGCAGCGATCGCAGGTTTTGAAGAAGTATCAGTGACTGAAGAACTGTCCCTGGCTGATCCACCAGATGACTTTTCTGTCGATGCAGCGATCGCAGGTTTTGAAGAAGTATCAGTGACTGAAGAACTGTCCCTGGCTGATCAATTGGATGATCTCGGTTCTGCAGATGCGGCGATCGCAGAGCTTTTTCAGGAAGAGCCTGTTAATGAAGAAACTTCAGTAGTGGAAGAAACACTTCAGTTTGAACCAGAAGCAACAGTCGGTGTCAACCCAGAAGAAACCCCAGAAGCAGCGATTACCGAAGATTCATACGCTGATTTAGGTGCATCTGTTGAGGCACAGGCCGCAGCAATTTCAGGTATGGATACTTCTTTGCTTGAGGCTGAAACCAGCTCTTCTGCTGACATGAATGGGCTTTTCCAGGAACAATCTGAAATCACTTCAGAAACAGGCTTCAATCGTTCCTTTGTCTTAGAAGAGGTTCCAGTCACGAGCCTGGAGACTTCTGAGGTTATTGAAGAGGATGCTTCGGATGAGGATGAACTTCTAGAGGAATTAGCTGAAGCAGATCTCGATAGCGATCTGGATATGCCTTTCAATGATGGTGAGACAGCAACCTCTGAAATGAACTCCCTTTTCCAGGAGCCATTGGAGGAACCACTGGAAATAAGCTCAGATGTAAATCTGGAAACATCCTTAGCTAACCTTGAGGAAGGTTCTGTGGATGAAATTTCTAATGAGGATTCACTGTTTGAAGAATCGTCTGGGATTGAAGAATTACTCGGAACAACTCCCAATGCAGACTTCAATGGTTTCTTCAATGAATCTGAGAGTGTTCCTCCTGTAACTGAGACAGTTTCTCCTAATGTTGGAGATGCATCTCCTTCTGAAGAAGAAACCTTTTCTCGGAGGGAATCTGAAGTAATCCCAGATTTGTCTTCAGAATCTTCCTCAACTTTGGCAGAAGAGGCACTGTTCCAAAATATTGATGGACTCTTTCAGGAACATACTGATGAAACTTCTGACTTCAATCTGGAGTCCTCTTCCAGTCTAGTTGAAGAGGTTACATCGGATATCGATGCCTTCTTTCAAGAACAGAACGAATCTCATTTGCCTCTGAGTCTGGAAAATCCATTTGCAGAGGCGATCGCAGAGCAACCGATCTTGATAACCGATGAACCGGCAGAAGAATCCGTTTCCTCCGAAAGCTTCAGCCCGGCAGGGATGTTTCCCAGTGAAACAGTTGTTGAGGAGGTTGTTCAAGGGATAGACATTGAAATTCAATTTGAACCAGAGGGTACAATTGACCTGAACAATTTAGAAGGGCTGTTTAACGACGTCCCCACCGAAGATGCTGGCCTGGAGGTTGAAAATCTGTTTCCAGAAAACATAGAAGGTTTTCATCTTAGTCTTGAAGATGCCTTTACAGGCCCAAATGGAAAACCTGAGGATGAAAATAAATTTGACCGTGAATGAGAGCGATCACCATCTTTTTGATGGAAAAGAAAGTAAAGAGCAAACTGTGACCTGAGGTGTGAAATGACCCCCAATTTTCGGACAGGAGGCTAAGAGTAGTATCCTTGTTCTTAAAAGGGGTAAATATGGCAGCA
>JAIMBL010000044.1 GCA_023511615.1 Leptolyngbyaceae cyanobacterium HOT.MB2.61 | reverse complement strand
AAAAAGAAAATCGTGGTACAAAGGAAGAACTTCCTTAAATTCTTTCATTTACTGTCCGAATCGGGGGGTTAACTTCACAACTTCATTCTTTAATGGTTGTCTCTGTTCAAATTGAATGATGATGTTGGATAGGTACTGGAAGAATAACCTCCCTTCCTGTTCATGCACATCAATGCCTAAGTAGGTGGTTCTGCCTGATTTGACACCTTCAATCACAGCAGGAGTATCGATCAGCCCATTGGGAACTGGTCGACCCAGGACTCCCACAAAAAGGAGGAATGAATGATGAGTTCACTCCTCCCCTGCGCTTGATTTAGTAAGGCCACTTCCAATTCACCACATCGGGGCGATCGATCCCATACTCATAGGCATAATTTATACAGGAAATTTGCTCATCTTTCAGCATTTCCTTGACATGGGCACCGGCCACTTTAAGCTTCGGAACTCTATCGATCACATCGATCGCAATGCTAAAGCGGTCAATCTGGTTTTGGATTGCCAGATCGAGTGGTGTGTTAATACTCCCCTTTTCCTTGTAACCACGCACATGAATGTTGTGGTGATTGGTACGGCGGTAGGTGAGTCGATGGATCAACCAGGGATAGCCGTGGAAGTTGAAGATGACGGGTTTGTCGAGGGTAAACAGACTGTCGAAATCGCTATCACTTAACCCGTGGGGATGTTCCGACTGTGGCTGTAATTTAAACAGGTCAATCACATTAACAAAGCGAATCTTCAAGTCCGGGAAGTTCTCCCGTAACAACCATACTGCCGCCAGCGATTCCTGGGTTGGAATATCACCTGCAGTCACTAATACGACATCGGGTTCTACCCCCTGATCATTGCTTGCCCACTCCCAAATGTCGATTCCTTTGGTGCAGTTCTTAATAGCTGACTCCATATCGTGGTACTGCAAGTGCAACTGCTTATCAGACACAATGACATTGACGTAATTCTTACTGCGCAGGCAGTGATCCGCGACCGACAGCAGGGTATTGACATCTGGTGGCATATAAATGCGAACGACATCTGGACTCTTATTCACTACCACATCAATAAAGCCCGGATCCTGGTGAGTAAAACCATTGTGATCCTGCCGCCAGACCGTGGAAGTAATCAGCAGATTAAGGGATGGAATGTCTTGTCGCCAGTGAATGTGATTGCAAATCGACAGCCACTTGGCGTGCTGGTTGAACATTGAGTCAATTACATGGGCAAACGCCTCATAGGTGGAGAAAAACCCGTGCCGCCCAGTCAGCAGGTAGCCTTCCAACCACCCTTCCAGGGTATGCTCACTCAGCATCTCCATCACCCGTCCATCGGGAGCGAGCTCGCCGCCATCTTCATCCTCTGGCAGGTATTCTGCAATCCAGAACTTCTTGCTAGCTTCGTAAACCGCATTTAATTTATTTGAGGTGTTCTCGTCTGGTCCAAAGACCCGGAAGTTAGTCATGTTATTTTTCATGACATCCCGCAAGAACAGGCCCAGTGGCTTAGTGTTCTCAACCTCTGTTACACCGGGTCTCTCAACCTGCACCCCGTACTGTCGGAAGTCCGGAAGATTTAACTCCTGCATTAACAATCCACCGTTGGCATAGGGAGTAGAGCCAAGCCGCTTGTTGCCGATCGGGGCCGTTGCTTTAATCTCAGGGAAGACTGTACCATTCTCATCAAACAGTTCTTCTGGCTTGTAACTCTTCATCCATTCTTCCAACTGTCGCACATGCTCAGGGTTGCTGTGCATGCCCCCCATTGGTACCTGGTGAGAACGCCAAAACCCTTCGACTTTGTGACCATCCACTTCAGCCGGACCTGTCCAGCCTTTGGGCGTCCGCATTACAATCATGGGCCAGATGGGGCGGGTAGCGATCCCGTTAGAACGGGCTTCCTGTTGAATACTGTGGATCTTGGCAATGCAGTGATCCAGAGTAGCAGCCATTGCCTGGTGCATAGATTCGGGGTCAGACCCTTCCACAAAATAGGGTTCATACCCGTAGCCCTCAAATAACGCTTTCAATTCTCGGTGGCTGATGCGCGAGAGGATGGTGGGGTTATTGATCTTGTACCCATTCAGGTGTAGCACTGGCAGTACCGCCCCATCCCGAATTGGGTTAATGAATTTGTTGGAATGCCAGGAGGTTGCCAGTGGGCCTGTTTCCGACTCGCCATCCCCCGGCATCGCCACCACAATTAGATTTGGGTTATCAAAGGCTGCACCGTAAGCGTGAGAGAGGCAATATCCTAGCTCGCCGCCTTCATGGATGGAACCAGGCGTTTCGGGAGTGCAGTGACTGCCAACTCCACCAGGGAAGGAAAACTGCTTGAAGAACCGTCTCATCCCGGCTTCATTCTCGCTACATTCTGGGTAGAATCGGGAGTAGCTTCCTTCGAGATAGCACGGGCCGAGGAAACCAGGAGCACCATGACCTGCACCGACCAAAAATAGCATGTCCTGGTCAAACTTCTTAATTACGCGGTTCAGGTGCGTATAGAGGAAGCTGATCCCAGGACTGGAACCCCAGTGCCCTAACAATCGCTGCTTAATGTGTTCAGACTTAAGGGGTTCTTTCAGTAAGGGGTTTTCCCGTAAGTAGATCATTCCTACGGCCAGATAGTTGCTTGCCCGCCAGAAAGCATGAAGATTTTTTAATTCATCCGCATTAAGAGGCGTACCTTCAACCGTCGATCGCGCCTTTCCATAAGCGCTGATGGATGTATCCTGTGCCTGTTTAGGAGGTGTCGCAACCATAATGACTGTTCCTCAGTTCAAAAGATTAACAATCTGCAAATGCATTGAAAACCGAAAGTTCTGCTAACTACGTCCATTGTGTTCAACTGGTTTGGCTGGATTAAATCTTCCCCTTCGATTTTTAGTCCCAATAATTCTGGGTTGAAAGGCTTCCCTGGTCTGATCGTTATCGTTAGCCTAAATTAAATTGATGCTGTTTTGAGACTTTGCCTTCAATCCAATTTAGATTGCGAAAGGACTTTCTTACAGGAAAAAACTTTCACACCTCCCCTCATTCACAAATGATTCGGGAGTGCTAGATAGCCTGTGAATAAACACTCTGACCTTCATACTTTGCCATCTAACAGCCACCTTCGAGTTCGGTCAAGCAATCTCCGTGTGAATGAATACTCTGGCCTTCATACTTTGCCATCCTCCACACTTGTGAAGAGCGAAGATATAGCGATCCCATTTGGATTGTGAGAGAACTTTCCTGTCAGGGAAAGACTTTCACAACTATCCTTGTCCACAAACTACTGAGAGTAGCTATAGAAATTGAAAAGGGTAACTTAAGCAATATAATTATTGTTGCAGAAGTGAAAGAACTACCAGGAAAGTTCTATCTCTGATAGAAGCCTTCCATCCTCCTTAAAATACCCTAACTGAGCAAGCGGAAAAAATTAAATCGGGGATATAGGGAGTTTAAATTGAGATTATAGCAAGTGAGGTGATGGCAGGTTATTGAAGCGTAAAACCTAATGCTCAAAGAGGTTTCGCTTCGTTGCCTCATCCTGAAAACTATTTGGACCTGGTTATTTAACAGGCGTTGATTTAACAATTAATTAATTAAATTGTTTTTGTTTGTTGATTGTTAAAGAGTAACTTTGGGATCAAAAATTTTTCGATTTTTTTATTTTTGTTGTCTTTGACCTCAACAGTGAATCAGCTAGTGGTTGAGGCAGCATTTTTGACTGACACTGAATCTCACGGCTCAGTATGCCAATATTGATGATCCGTCGAACCCAACCCAGGAAACAGTCGCCAAGGCTTTCCTGAGAGTTTGGTGATAGGCAAGGCTTATCGCCAAAACAAAATCAATCTTTTAGGGATTTTGTTTGAGATGAAAGAGTGGCTTACGCTACTCTTTCACCGGCAAGCCGGGAGAACCGTCGCCAATCTGGAATTGGCCAGTCGTTTCCCATTAGGGACGCCAGTATTCTCTACACCCGCTTTGCCGGATGTCCCATAGTGTATATGTACTGTACTTTCGATGCCAGACCAGCGGTTCTAATCTCGTTCTTGGTAATCTTCGGCAGACTCCGGATTGAGTTCCCAGCGGCGGCGATCGCGCGCTTCTAGCTTGTCCTGTGTATGCACCGACTCTCCCTCCACCATCGGGATTCCGGCTGAACGTAACAAATCTTCGGTTACGTTTTGGTCGGGGGTGGGGTTTTCTCCACCGACTGCTTCTTCCCCCACAACCTCAGCCTGGTACCAGTCATCGTCTGGATCCCCGCCGGTAGTATCTGAATCATGGTGCTGGGGCATCCTCAGCGTGAACACGCCGGGTTCGGTTGCCCCATCAAAGTCAAACACCCCTTCCCCGGTGGGGTTGAGGTCATCGGCATTAACCAGTTCAGATAGTAAAACCTCTTCCGGCGGAGTATCCCGTTGAGATTCGGATGCGTTCGTTTCACCAAACTCGTTGACATCTACCATACTATTTACCTCTTTTCCTGACGGTTTTCCTGCAACCAGAAGAGTTTGGTTCTGGTTCGAGGATTCCTCAATCCGGTAGGGGATACTTCCCAAGGGCTCTGACGGAGCTAGCCTGGGGGCCCTTTTCCCCTAACTCCTCAACAAATCGCATAGGGCTACCTACTTGTAAATCGCGAAAACCTCCATTCAAGACGCTGTTGGCATGAAAGTAAATCTGCCGGCCATCAGGGGTTTCAATAAAACCGTAACGATCCTCCGGCAACAGGTTGATGACACGCCCATGGGGGGGCATTTCGTGGACTTTTACTTTGTGTCGGTGTACGTCTGCATAGTCCTTGAGTTTTCGCTCTGCGGCGGCAAAGGCATCTCGCAATGCAACATCAATATCTTCGTGGGGCTGATGTTGTTCTGGGTTTCGATTAATGACTAATTGCCCCTCAGGCATCATTAAATCAACCTGGACGTGATAGAGTTTGCCCTTATGGTGATGCCGATGGGGAACTTCAACGACAACCCGGCAGTGGGTAATTCGATTGTAAAACTTACTGAGTTTCTCAGCCCGTTGGCGAATTCTGGCTTCGATCGCATCCGAAGGTTGAAGATTGCGAAAGATGATCTGGAGCGGTAGTTGCATAGTTCCTCCTGGAGAATCAAATAACCTTTGCACTACCTGAACTTATAGTTTCGATAATTCTATGTTCCCTCTATACTGACAGGTTGGAGTGGGGACGATAAAAAACGAAAAGTGGGAACGACAAGAGTTTACAAGTCTGTAGGGCTGTGGAACCGGGAAATCAGATGGTAGCCAGAAAACCTGTTATAGTTCTCTACCTGGAGCTTAAGTTGAGGTCAACAGCGGATATGCCAAAAACAGGAATTTAATGTTTCCATTCTCGTAAAGCATCTACTACCTTTGCGATCGCCCCTGCCCAGTCGCCGGTCGCGTCTTGCCGAAAGAGGCGCATAGTTGGATACCAGGGACTGTCTTCTCGCTGCTGCATCCAGCGCCAATCACAGGCAAAGGGCAACACTACCCAAACTGGTTTGCCCAAAGCTCCACTGAGGTGAGCAACAGCCGTATCGACCGAAATAACCAGATCGAGTTGGGAGATAAGAGTAGCGGTATCGGCCAGATCTTGAATGTGATTACTTAGATCGACGAGACTTTGCTCAAATCCATAGAGAGAAATATCAGCAGCATGGGAACCAACCTGGAGACTATACAGCTTCACGCCAGGAACAGATTGGAGGGCCATAAATATGGGTAGGGAAGCTGTTTTACTCTTGTAAGAGTGAATCAGGTAACGGCTGTAAGCATCGGGGGTGGCAAGTTCTCTGGAAGGCACAGCAGATGCCCAGGCAATTCCAACATTGAGGTTTTCTGAAGCTCGCTCTGGAAGTTGAACGCCAGTGTCGGGTACTGGCAGGTAGGGAACCTGGGCAGGAATGGTATCCAGAGTATGCCCAAACAAATGCGGCAGGCTGAACAGCGGAGAGTAGACATCATAGGGAGGATGGCTGGCTCCTCTAGGGATAACCTGACTCAACTCTGGTATCTCAGAAAACAGGCGAACCAGTTCCGGACGACAATCAACCAGAATTTGCCCTCCCTTTTGGGCAACCAGCGGCACATAGCGGATACAGTGAATGGCGTCCCCCAATCCCATTTCAGCGAAGAGCAGAATGGTTTTTCCCCGCAGGTCAGAGCCATCCCAACGGGGTTTCTCTAACTGGATGCCAAACTCCTTATACTTGACACGCCACTCGTATTCAACAAATCCCTGCTTTAAGTCACCAGAGGCCAGTAGGGCGAAGCTCAGATTCAGATGGGCATCGGCATGGTCAGGATTGAGGGCGATCGCCTGCCTGTATTGAGTGATTGCTCCTGCCAGGTCATTCTGCTCGTACAGGACACTGCCCAGATTCACGTAAGATTCCCCATTGTTGGGAGCCAGGGAAATAGCCCGTTGGAACTGTTCAACGGCCTGTTCAAGGTAGTTACACTCTCGCAGGACTAACCCCAGGTTGTTGTAAACCTCAGCCCGATCAAATCCCAAATTCAGGGCACTGTGATAGTAGGTGATTGCTGCCTCAAACTGCCCCAGGGAACTCATCGCATTTCCCAGATTGAAATACACTTCGGGATTATCTGCCTGAAGTGTGAGGGATTTCTGATACTGAGCGATCGCTGCCTCAAACTGCCCCATTTCCTGCAACACATTTCCCAGATTGTTATAGGTCTGTGGATTGTCTGGTTCCAGGGCAATCGCTTTGTAATAATGCTCAACTGCTGCCTCCCGCTCCCCCCATTGCCGCAACACATTCGCCAGATTATTGTGGGCCCTGGCATAGTTGGGGTTAAGTGCAATTGCCTGCTGATATTGGGCGATCGCCCCCTCCCAATCCTCCTGTTGCCGCAGCAAATTGCCAAAATTGAAATGGGTAGGTGCATGGTCAGGGTCCAACTCCAGTGCCTTCTGAAAATGCATCCTTGCCTGCTGCCAGTCTTTTCGCTCCTGCAAAGCAACGGCGAGATTACCGTGGGCTTCCGCATGGTTGGGGTCAACCCTCAAAATTTGCTGATAGTGAGCGATCGCCGTGTCCAGACGCCCGGTTTGATAGGCGATTGCTCCCAGCAAATGCAACGCTGGCACATAACCTGGCTGCTGCTGCACAATCTGCTGGCACGTCCACTCTGCTTCAAACAGATTCCCGGTTTGATAGGCACGAAAAGCGCTTGCCAATGCTCCAGAGATCGATACCATGAGGAGGGAAGAGAGGCTAGTTGTTGGCTGTTAATTGTTAGTTGTTAGAGAGAGGGGCGGAGAAGGCGTGGATGAGGGGATGCGGAGGGTGTTGTAGAAACGGAGCTCTGACTCCTTGAAACCCTGATTCCCTCGACTCCCTTTCCAGGATTACCACAAAAAAGTTGACAAACCCTCAGTTACAACTCAAAACTCAAAACTCCCAACTCATCCACCCTTTTGCCTGTTACCTGTCGCCCAACCAACCAACCAACAACCAACAACTACCTATCCCCTCACTGTTCCGCTCACCGAATGCCCATGCTGCTCTCCTTGAGAATTGAAAATTTTGCCCTGGTTGACTACCTGGATCTGGAACTGGGTGCCGGGTTGACTGTACTCACAGGGGAGACGGGGGCAGGAAAATCTATTATTTTGGATGCGATCGATGCGGTGCTGGGAGGAAAGGTCACCAGTCGGGCAGTGCGGACTGGGGCGGAGCGGGCGCTGGTAGAAGCGACCTTTCAATTGAACTCGGATTTGGCAGTCTGGCTGAATGCGCAGGACATTCCACCAGCCGATGACAACACGATGGTTTGCAGCCGTGAAATCACCGTCAACCAGGGAAGCCAGCGGAGCCGTTCGCGTGTGAATGGGGTGGTGGTCAATCGGCAACAAATGGAGGAATTGCGCGATCGCCTGGTAGAAATTACTGCTCAAGGACAAACCGTTCAGATTGGGCACCCCCCCCTACAACGGGAATGGCTGGATAGCTATGGCGGCGAACCCCTCTTGCAACAGCGAGATCGGGTTTCTGCCGCCTGGGCCGCCTACCAGCAAGCTGCCCAGGCCCTCGATCGCCGCCGCAGGTCTGAGCAGGAGCGATTGCAGCAACTGGATTTATTTGAATACCAGATTCAGGAATTAAAAGCGGCCAGTCTCACCGATCCCGACGAACTGGATCAGCTAGAGCATGAACGTAAACGCCTGACCCATAGCGTCGAACTCCAACAAAAAAGCTACCAGGTCTACCAGGCCCTCTATGAAAATGAGAGTGAGGTTGAAGCCTGTGCCGATCTCCTGGGCCGAGCCGAAGAAACGCTCCAGGAAATGGTGGAGTACGATCCCCAGCTTCAGCCCATTCTGGATCTGGTCATTAATGCCCTGGCCCAGGTGGAGCAGGCGGGGCGGGAAATTAATTTTTATGGCGAAAGTATTGAAGCCGATCCCCAGCGGCTTCAGGAAGTCCAGGAGCGGATTGTTGTCCTGAAGCAAGTTTGCCGCAAGTATGGCCCTACTTTGGGGGATGCGATCGCCCTCTACCAGCGCTTACAAGATGATTTAGAACAACTGAGGGGGGATGGGCAATCCCTCGAAGAGTTAGAAGCCACCTACCAGCAGCGCCAGAGTGAGCTAACCGAAGCCTGTGCCAGACTAACCAAACTGCGCCAGGCCACAGCGAACAAATTGGAGGAACGGTTGATTGCCGAGCTAAAACTACTGGCAATGGAAAAAGTTAAGTTTCAGGTGCAAATCAACCCCACCTCGCCTTCTGCACTGGGAGCGGATCAAGTCATTTTTCTGTTTAGCCCCAATCCAGGTGAACCCCTGCAACCGCTAACTGAGATTGCCTCCGGTGGTGAAATGAGTCGCTTTTTACTGGCTCTGCAAGCCAGCTTTACTCAGATCGATCCCGTTGGAACTCTCGTTTTTGACGAAATTGATGTGGGGGTATCGGGGCGAGTGGCCCAGGCGATCGCCGAAAAGCTATATCAACTGAGCCACCGTCACCAGGTCCTCTGCGTCACCCACCAGCCCATTGTCGCTGCCATGGCAGACCATCATTTCCGCGTCAGCAAGGAGGTCATCGGCAACACCCAACTGGCAACTACCAACGGACGAAAGGCAGGAAAAGCTGAGGAAACAGAAGTCATCAAGACGCGGAAACACCGAGAAACCCAGAAATCTCAAGCCTCAATCTCCCCTCCCCTTCCCTCAGACATTCGCACTGTTGTCCGCATTGCTCTTCTGGATGACCGGCAGCGTCGGGAAGAATTAGCCCAACTGGCCGGTGGGGAATCGATTCAGGAAGCGATCGCCTTTGCCGAATCGCTTCTGGCTCAAGCGGCCCATCTCCGCCAGAGTTGCGCAACCGATGCAGTAAGCCCGCTCAACCTTCCAACAGAACCTCCTCCCCCCTCCAAAACCCGTTCAAACTCTGGAAAAACGAAGATTTCAAAAAGGTCTTGATACCATCCTGAGCGGCACCGAGAATGGAAGTCTACCCACCCGCCTTCTCCTTCCCATCTCAAATGCTGCACTTCTATCTCAACACCGCGCTAAAGTGTGAGGACGATCACATCTACTCCTGGCAGGATCAAGGGCAATGCAGCAAAATTTTTTAAACTTACGAATAGATCGCCTGTGGAGTGGGCACCCTGACATGAGAACGTGGTCAAACCGGGCAATGGTAAGCATCAGTACACCCAATTTCGTGACACAGTGCCAGAATCATCTTGAGTTCCAAATTCCAGTAGTACAGCATGACGGGAATATAGCTACCATCCTGGCTTCCCGCTTCCCACACTCTACCCCCACCCCAGGCTTGCTGGACTTACACCGTAGTACGAGTATGGTTGATGCGATCGCGGCTTCATTGCCCTGGAGAGATCTTTAAAGAGATTTTTAAGTTGTTTGGGTGCGGCATCAATAAGCCCGTGAGAAGTACGTATTGCTAAAGGTAACTTTAATTCCTAACGATGATAAAGCTAATGGAAATGACAACAACATCGCCGCATCTGCCTGAAAAGAATCGCAGTGACACCACGATTGATGTTGTCGCTCATACCAGCGTCGAGGTGATTCCTACACAAAGCGAAGCGGTTGCCAGTGAAATTGGCACCGATTTGCGGGCCAGAAATGAAGAAGTAGAGCCTCCCCCCCGACCTGACTTTTCTTCTTCTCGGGAAAATGGGCAGTCTGGCACCAGAGGAGGAGCCCTATCAACAACGCGGGGTACCTTTCGTTCTTTCCTGGCACCACTGACCCAGGAAAAGTTTAAAGAAGTGGTCACCGACGTTGAGCAAAAGCTCCTCATTGTCAATCAAACCCTATCGATGCTGGATATGCAGGGGTTTGACGCCGTCCTGGAGGAAATGCTGAGTTCCATCACCGCCAAAACTGGCGAACTCCTCAATGCAGACCGCACCACAATTTTCCTCCTCGATAAGGACAAAGACGAACTCTACACCACTGTTGCCAGGGAAGGCGGCGGAACGGTTGAAATTCGGGTTCCAAAGGACAAAGGGATCGCGGGCGAAGTGGCCAGTTCCAAAAAGGTGGTAAACATTCCCTTTGATTTTTTCGATGACCCCCGCTCAGCCCAGGCCAAGATTCAATACAAGAACACAGGTTACCGAACCTACACCATGCTGGCCCTGCCGTTGCTCAGCGATGACGGCGATCTGGTAGCTGTGATTCAACTGATTAATAAGCTGAAGAAAAATGCTGACCCCAGCACTCCCCTGGCAGACCGCATTGATCTGGAGGGCTTTACTGAACGGGATGAGCAGGTTTTCCGAGAATTTGCCCCGTCGATCCGATTAATTCTGGAATCTTCCCAATCCTTCTATGCAGCAACCCAAAAGCAGCGAGCCGCCAATGCCCTGATCCAGGCTACCCAGTCCCTCAGTAAGAGCAGCCTTGACCTGGAAGCCACCCTTAAGAACGTGATGGATGAAGCCAAGAAACTGATGAATGCGGATCGCAGTACCCTCTGGCTGATTGACTCTGATCGCGACCAGCTCTGGACCAAAATTCAGGTGGCTGACGGCTCGCTACAAGAAATTCGCATTCCCAGAGGGGCTGGCTTCGCCGGACAGGTAGCCACCAGCGGCGAACCTCTGCTGATTCCCTTTGACCTGTACGACCACCCCAACTCCCAAACCTCAAAGGAGACAGATCAGAAAACGGGCTATCGCACTTGCAGCATGCTCTGTATGCCCGTGTTTAACGCCGATGGCGAACTGATCGGGGTGACTCAACTCGTCAACAAAATCAAACAGGGAGACTACCCCCCCTACGACCCCGCCAACTATCCAGAAGCACCGGAATGCTGGAAGGCCAGCTTTAATTCCACCGACCAGGAGTTCATGAAAACCTTCAACATACAGGCTGGTGTGGCGCTCCAGAACGCAAAATTGTTCGAAACGGTGCGACAGCAGGAGCAGATGCAGCGAGACATTTTGCGATCGCTCACCAATGGCGTCATTTCCACCGACAAGCAGGGTAACATCATTGCTGCCAACGAAAGTGCGAAGGAGATTCTGGGTTTAAGCAAACAGGAGTCCTTAGAAGGTAAGCAAATTGAGGAGCTGATTAAAATTCAAAAAGGCGACTTTTCTAAATGGTTCCGCTCCGCTCTGGAAGGGAAAGACGAAAAGAGCCGCAGCCAGTACTATCCTGACCAAACCCTGGAACCCCTCCAGGGAGATGAACTGCACAGCATCAACCTCTCAGTCAACACAATCGCCGATGCCAACGACAGCAAACGGGTATCGGGGGCGCTGATAGTAATGGAAGACATCAGCGATGAAAAACGGCTGAAGAGTACGATGTACCGCTACATGACCCAGGAACTGGCCGAACAGTTGCTGGAAAATCCCGATGCGGCCAAAATGGGGGGCGATCGCAAAGAAGTCACCGTCCTCTTTTCTGACATCCGCAGCTACACCACCCTCACCGAATCCCTCAAGGCCGAGGAGGTGGTGGAAATGCTCAACGAATACTTTGAACAAATGGTAGATGCCGTCTTCAGCTATAAAGGCACGCTGGATAAATACATCGGCGATGCCATTATGGCAGTCTACGGCTCGCCCCTACCCTTGGATGACCACGAGTGGATGGCCGTTCAAACCGCAATTGAAATGCGCCATCGGCTGGTAGAATTTAATGCCAAACGCATTGCCAGGCAACAGCAACCAATCAAAATTGGCATTGGTATTAATTCCGATGTCGTCATCAGTGGCAACATTGGTTCCAGTAAACGGATGGAGTTTACCGCCATTGGAGATGGCGTCAACCTAGGTTCCCGCTTAGAAGGGGCGAGCAAACTCTATGGAACCGATATTGTCATCAGCGAGTATACCTACAAGCCTTGCAAGGAGAAAATTTGGGCACGGGAACTTGATTACATCAAAGTCAAAGGGAAAGACAAACCCGTCAAGGTGTATGAGTTAGTCGGGCTTCGCAACGAGCCCCTATCCAGCGAAAAAGAGCAAATCATCGAGCACTACCACAAAGGGCGCGAGTATTATCTAGCGCGCAACTTCCCAATGGCAATGGCAGAATTTGGTACTGTTTTGAACATTAATAAGGATGACAAGTCTGCTACCTTGCATCTCACCCGTTGTCAGCACTGGCTCACCAATCCCCCCCCTGATGATTGGGACGGTTCTTGGGTACTAACTGAGAAATAGGCAATGGGTGCCAGCAGATTGGTTTCGTTCATAGAGACGTTCTAGAGGCCCTGCTTGGAAAGTTCCTGGAACGTTTTCCCACAGAATCTACCGTGGTCTGTCACGCTTAGCAGATATGGATGGAGATAACCAGAGAGTATGCAAACATCAACTCCTGAACCGTTGGAGAAAGCCCAGCCCATCTCCGCTGAAGAGACGCTGAAACAATCCCTTTCTCTTCTGAACTTTCAATACACAGCAACTCAGGTGCTGGCAGAAGCCGCCAGCCTCCAGGAAGCTACACCTAAACTGTTACAGGCGCTCTGTGAAAGTCTCGATTGGGACGTAGGCGAGTTTTGGGCTGTAGATATTCACGCCAATGAACTGTGCTACGCAGCAAACTGGCATTCCCCTGATCTTGACTTGACCGAGTTTGAAGCCATTAGTCAGGAAACAACCTTTGCCCCTGGGGTTGGGTTAACGGGTCAAGCCTGGCTCAAGGGTAAGCCGGTTTGGATGGATGATGTGAGTTCTAATGCGGTCTTTTCGCGGGCGGCGACCGCGTCGAAAATCCACCTACACAGTGCATTAGCTTTTCCAATTATCCGCCATCAGCAAACGATCGGAGTGATTACGCTCTTTAGCCAGCAGCAGCGTCAGTGGAACGAACACTTGATGCTACTCATGGCAGCGGTTGGCAGCCAGATTGGACAATTTATTGAGCGCAAAGAGGCCGAACTTGCCCTCCAGCAACTCAATAAAGAACTGGAAACTCGTGTAGAAGAACGCACCGCTGCCTTACGAGAGAGTGAAGCCCGTCTGCGGGCACTGGTAGACAATTTGCCCTTCGGTTTCTGGGCATCGGATACTGAAAGCCGCTATATCATGCAAAATGCCGAGTCCATCAAGCAGTGGGGCAATCTCATCGGTAAACATCCCCAGGAGCTGGATTTGCCCCCCGTAGTTTTGCAAACCTGGCTGGACAACAATAATCGTGTACTAAACGGTGAAGTGCTGCGGTTTGAAAACCGTTACGAAAAAGATGGAAAGTCCTGGCTTTGTTCAACCACCCTCGCACCAGTATGGGATGGAACCGAAGTGCGGGGATTGTTAGGTGTTGACATTGACATTACTGAGCAAAAGTTAGCAGAAGAAGCCGTTCGCGAAAATGAGGAACGTCTGAGGCTGGTTTTGGAAAGTATACCTGTGATGATGGATGCTTTTGATGACAAAGGCCACATCATTATGTGGAATAGCGAATGTGAACGGGTCACTGGCTTCAGCGCAGCTGAAATTATTCACAACCCCAGGGCGCTGGAGATGCTGTATCCCGACCCCGACTACCGCACTCGCATGATGGCGGAATGGAGTCGCCTGGGGAATAATTTCCGCAACTGGGAGTGGGAAATTGGCTGTAAAGATGGCAGTACCAAAACCGTTCTGTGGTCCAATCTGTCTGAAAGTTTTCCCATACCCGGTTGGGCTAGCTGGGGAATTGGAATTGATATCAGCGATCGCAAGCGGATTGAAAACGAACGGAGGCAAGCCGAGGAGGCCCTGCGAGAATCGGAGCAACAGTTGCGCCAGAAGGCCCAGGAACTGGAACAAACCTTAATCAAGTTGCAGCGGACGCAGGCGCAGGTGGTGCAGAGCGAGAAGATGTCCAGTCTGGGGCAGTTGGTGGCTGGGGTTGCCCACGAAATTAACAATCCTGTCAATTTCATCTATGGCAACCTGAACCATGCCAGCGAATATACTCAAGATTTGATCCACCTGATTCAGCTTTACCAGCAGCACTATCCCAACCCAGCCCCCGATGTGCAGGCAGCTGCTGCCTCCATCGATCTGGAGTTTTTAATGGAAGACCTGCCCAAGTTGTTGTCTTCGATGCGGGTAGGGGCTGACCGCATTCAGAAAATTGTGCGATCGCTGCGCAACTTCTCCCGCATGGATGAAGCTGAACTGAAAACAGTTGACATCCACGAAGGCATCGACAGCACCCTGATGATCTTACAAAACCGCTTGAAATCCAAAGGTAGCCATCCGGGAATTGAAGTCGTTAAAGAGTATGGCAATCTGCCGTTGGTGGAATGCTACCCCGGCCAACTCAACCAGGTGTTTATGAATATCCTGTCCAACGCAATTGATGCCCTTGAAGAGAATTTTGAATTAAGAACCCAGAGTTTTGAACTCCAGACCAGTGCGTCTACCCACCTTCCCACCATCACCATTCGCACAGAAAAACTGGGAAGCAATCGCATTCAGATTGCGATCGCCGACAACGGCCCTGGCATGACCGAGAATCAGCGCCAGCGACTCTTTGATCCCTTCTTTACAACAAAACCCGTAGGTAAGGGAACAGGACTGGGATTATCCATCAGTTACCAGGTTGTCACTGAAAAGCACCGGGGAGAACTCACCTGCATTTCCGCACCTGGTCAAGGGGCGGAATTTCTTATTAATATTCCTGTTTGTCAATCCCATGAGTGACCAGTTGGGAAGAAGGAGAGAGAAGCCAGAAACTGGATGAGGGGAGGAGTGGGAGGGGTGGGTGAGGGAGCAGCAAAGAGAGGAGGGGAGGAACAGGGAAGCAAAGGCGGAAAGCGAAAAGTATAGCTCTACGCAAACGCGTTAAGACATTGGGCTTAAAGGGAGTGTGGGGGCAGTGCCCCCCGCCAGGGGTAGAACCCCTGTACCCCGTCCTAACCACAATGACTACCGCTATACCAACTCAAAACTTAAAACTCATCTAACAACTATCTCATCCCCCTGCTATACCAATAGAGTGGTAAACATCCGTTCTTCTCTCATGACAAACTCTGAGGATCTTTCAACGCAGGAAAGGCTGAAGGCTGTTCAGCAATTGGTGGAGGTGGTTGCCCGGTTGAGATCGCCCAATGGCGGTTGCCCTTGGGATCTGGCCCAAACGCCGGAAAGCCTGATTCCTTACATTATTGAGGAAGCTTATGAAACCGTCGATGCGATTCAAAATGGTAATCCAGAGGCGGTATGTGAAGAGCTGGGAGATTTGCTATTGCAGGTGGTTCTGCAAGCCCAGATTGCCAGTGAGCGGGGCCAATTTAGCCTGACTGAAGTGGCCCGCAGCATCAGTGAAAAGCTGATTCGGCGTCATCCCCATGTGTTTGGTGATGTGGAGGTGGAGAGCATGGATGACCTCCATCGCAATTGGGAACAGATTAAAGCAGTGGAGAGAGGGGAAGATCCGAATGTAACACCGCCCCTCAGCCGTAAACTGAGTCGATACGCGCGATCGCTCCCCCCCTTGATGGCCGGGATGAAGATTTCCCGTAAAGCTGCCACAGAGGGCTTTGAGTGGGAAACCATTGATGGTGTCTGGGATAAATTTCAGGAAGAACTGGATGAATTTAAGGAAGCCCTCGCCCATTCGGACAAAGAACACCAGCAGGCAGAACTCGGCGACCTCCTGTTTACCCTGATCAACCTTGCCCGCTGGCATGATCTTGATCCCAGCGCTGCCCTGCAAGGCACTAACCAGCGCTTTATTCAACGCCTCCAGCAAATGGAAGCCGTTGCCGAGCGTCCCCTGTCAGAGTATACCCTGGGAGAGTTAGAGCAACTATGGCAAGAGGCGAAACAAAAGCTAAGTAGTTGTTAGTTGTTAGTCAAGTGAGGGGTGAGGAGTGAAGTGAAAATTCAAAACTCAGAACTCAAAACTCACTTACTCATCTACCCCTCTACCCATCCACCCTTTTCCCCATCTCTCCTCCTTTCTGTGCCCAAACAACGACTCGATTTACTTCTGGTAGAGCTGGATCTATGCTCCTCCCGGCAACAGGCCCAGCGGTTGATTCGGGCAGGGGAAGTGATGGTGAATCGACAGGTGGTTGATAAGCCAGGAACGGAAGTAGAAACATCGGCCCAGATTCAGGTGAAGACGCAATCGCCCTACGTCTCTAGAGGAGGCGAAAAACTGGCAAAGGCACTGGAGACGTTTGCCATTCCGGTGGCTGGAAGGGTTTGCCTGGATGGTGGCATTTCGACTGGGGGATTTACCGATTGCCTCCTGCAAGCAGGCGCAAAGCGAGTTTATGGGGTCGATGTTGGCTATGGACAGGTTGCCTGGAGTCTGCGGCAAGATTCCCGTGTCATCCTGCGCGAACGCACCAATCTGCGCCACCTGACCCCAGAGGAACTGTATGGTAACAACCAACCTGAACCCGATTTAGGGGTGGCGGATGTTTCCTTTATTTCCCTGACGAAAGTGCTGCCTGCCCTGTGGCAACTGCTCAAGCCACCACGAGAGGTGATTCTGCTGGTAAAACCTCAATTTGAGGTCGGGCGCAGTAAAGTGGGCAAGCATGGAGTGGTGCGCGATCCTGATGACCAGGCAACCGCTATCCTGCAAGTTCTCCAGGCAGCACAGCATCTAGGTTGGAGCTATGAGGGGCTAACCTGGTCACCGCTGTTGGGTCCAGCGGGCAACATAGAGTATTTGCTGTGGCTCAAACAAAAACAGGCATCACCGGCCCTCGACTCAACGCACGCAGACCCCAACTCTGGCCAACTCAACCAAAACCGCAGTCTCACAGTTGATCTAAACGCACTGAAACAAATCACCCAGGCTGCCCAGCAGGCTTTACTGGGTAAATGAGTGAAGGGTGGATGGGGAAGTTTTGAGCCTGTCGCCTGTCACCTTCTGCGATAACCCATCTATCTACTGTTCAACCTGAGTTTGCCATCGCGTGATGGATTGGCTCAACAGGGGGAGTGTGCTTTTGCCAGTAATCAAATTTGGTAACATCAATGTGCTCCACAATGCCACCAAGCTGTTGAACTTGCTGCACCATGTCGGCAGTACCGCCCGGTCCATCGCCACCCTGCCCATTCCATAACGCAATTAACCTCACCCGGCGAATGTCATACATTAAGGTTGAGTAGAGCGTCCAGCGGTTATTGCGTCTATAGGGGCTGTCTCCAACTGGAACAGGTCCCAGACGTTCGGGTTGCAGGTGGAGGGTGAGGTTGGGGTGGTTGAGGATGGCGTAGAACCGTTCAACCCACTGGTCTCCTGCAAAATTAACCGAGTCTCGAATAAATTGGGTTGGCTCAAATGGCAGGTATACCTCGGCTCGCATGTTGCGCTTAAGGCAGGCTTCCAGAAAGAGAATATCTCCGCCACAGGCAATGCCAGGGGCGATCGCAATACTGTTAGAACCTGCTTCCAGCTTATCCAGCGATTTCTCCAATCGCTCTCCGGCTTCTGCCTCCATTGCTGCCGGAAAGCGGGGCTTAGGACGGTCAGGCCGATCAATCATGTGCCCTGTGAACATGATCACCTGGGTGGGTTTTGCCATTTCTGCTGCGTCGGAATGAACAAATAGCCGCTCTTGCTGCTCAAACCGTTTGAGTCCGGCTTCCAGAACAGCAATTCCAGCCTGTACAAACTCTGGGCGGAAGGTCAACAACCGCATCAGTTTGAGCTGATCCAGCGTGGCTTGCAGGGCAAACTTGTTATTCCAGAGAACGGCGAGGGCTTTCCGGTAGGCGGTGGCAACCTGCTGGGGCGATTCCGCCACACAAACCGCCAGATCCCCCAGAGAAAGCGCCGCCCAATAGTCATTGGGTGCTTTGAGCAAATTACTTTCTAAACAGAACCGAATCGAACCCTTGAGGGCAGACAGTTTGCTGCGGTAGGCCGCTTCGTCTGAGTCACCGCTGTCTTGCTGCGCCGATTGGGATAAATGATCCAAAAGAGCGGTGAGGGTAAGCGCATTGACACCAGGATAGTACTGGTTCTGATCGAGGGAGTAGCCCCGCAGGTAATTGGCGATTGCCTTTTGCAGAAGAAACGAGGCTTCGTAGGCCACTCGAATTCGCTGAGATTCATCCTCAATCGCAATCCAGTTCTGTTTCCACAGGTCTTTGTAAATCCGGGCCAGGTAGGTGGTGGCATCCACGCAGTTAGGGATATCTTGCAGCAGTTGCTCCAGCTTGACGATCGCTTCATCGTATTGCCCAATTCGGCTCAGGTGATGGGCTTCTTCACAGCGGAAGGTAACATTTTCAGGATTGATCTTCAGCCCCTGACGGTACTGCTTCAGTGCCAGAGCCGAATTTCCCATGCTTTTCAGAGCACTGCCAGCCTCAGCAATAATGTCTTCTTTGATTAAAGGATTGTTGACCTCCTCGGCCAGCAGAATGACGTCGCCAATGCGCTTTTGACGCTGGGCGATCGTAATCAGGGACTGAAGCGTGGTGTACTCCTTCCAGTAACCTTCTGCAAGCGGTGTGCGCAGAGCTTTGCGATCGGGTTCGGGGAGTCCTGTGAGCAGGCTGAAGATGGGGCTATGGGTGCGGTTCCGCTCCGATGACCAGGTGGCGTGGATCATTTTTACCAGAGACTGTTTGTCTTTTGTGACAAACTGAACATCCGGGCACCCGCTGTCATCACAGTGGTAAACCAGCGTACGCACATTAAAAATATCAAAGGGCATGTACGCCCTTCCGGCCTGAATGTGAACCACACCTCGACGACGCAGGGCATGGCGAATGCCCAATTCATAGAACACATTGGCATTGTCGATGCTCAGATCAGCCACTACCAGGTCAGCCAGCAACAGTTCCTGAAACATATCGGCCAGGATATCACCACTGGAAGCTTCCTCATCGGCCCGGAAGGACTCAAATCCGGCCTCTTCAATCGCGGGTTTGATCAAATTCTGGTAGATGCTGTTGAAGTCAATCCAGCGTCCATCCGGTCCCTGTTTTCGACCGAAGGGCATGACCACAAAAGCATGGGGTCTGCCCCGTTGGGTAACTGGCGGAGCTGGAGCAGGGTGAGGCAAGGGTTGAGCCGTTTCCGAAGCTACTGGCTCTTGGGATTGTTCACTGTTGGAGAATGCTTCCGATGGTGCTTCAACCGCAGCAGCCAGTTCGATCGCCTCAACCGACGGTTCAGCCCCATTAGCAGAAGGTGTCATCTGGAGTTCCTGCTCCAGGGCGATTGGCATGGATGGCGTCAGGATTGACTGAATCGGAGTTTGGGCATTTTCCCGCAACAGATCCACCGATTCTTTGACTTGATCGTTCACCTGACGGTATGGACTTTCGATCAATGCCTCAGATGCAATCACCAGACGGAAAAATGCCTGGCTGGTTTGCTCTGAGGCAGATAGGCTTTGCCAGTGGTCCCGTAACAGAGTCAGACCCAGTGCTAATTGACCGTAGGTTTTCAGCCAGCGATTCAGGGCAGCCACTCTCAGCCAGAGCAAAAACGCCAACCCAAAGGTAGGAGCGATCGCCCCCCAATGGCACTATTGCCGCTCAGAATTGGCAACACCACCACCAGCCCTGTACAGATCCAAATCGCCCCCTGGTAGCGATCGCGCACAGCGGATAACTGGCTGGCCTGTTGAGCAGCCTGCTCCAGTTGCGGCATTAGCCGCTGTTGCAGATAACCCTCTGCTGGCAGATCAAAGACTTCCCAACGTTCAAAATCCGTCGTTTCATGACTGGGGGAATGCAGAATCCAATCCCGACCCAATCGTTCCTGCACCTGCTCCTGAATCCTGGCAACCTGCTGCGTCAGCCAGAGGTTCCGGTTGGATGATTGATACAGCAAGGTGCGGTAAAGGTAGATAACACGTTCGGTCGCCGCCGTCCCTGCTGCTAGAATGAGCCAATTCTGCCCATCCTGTAAAGGCCGGGAGGTTCCCACCAGCACCGCAAAGGCCAGCCCCAGCAACACCAACCCAATCTGGCAGATCTGCATGACCACCGCCAGATTAGCTGAACTTTGCACCATACAAGGCAAAACAACGAGTACCGTTGCTGTGATGGCGAGTGCCATGATGCCACGCCGCCACCAGCGATCGCGTTGGGAAGCCATACTGGCATTGAACTGAAGCTGGCGATGAAACTGCTGCGCCCCGACCAGAGCCGCCGTAGAAGCCTCTTGCAAAGTGTTCTCACCCATAAGTTACCTACCCCAGCTTGACCCTACATTGACACCCGCCAAAGTCCCATCTCACTTCTGTAGCACTAACTACTGGTCTGGCAAATTTAATTTGACCGGTAGCTCAAGCTTAATGGTTTGGTTTGAGCTAAATTTTGAGGGTCAGAGATCCTCAAAATTTTCCTGACGGAACACTAGCCTTGATAAACTGCGGACAGAGCCACGAAAAAAGGGCTATTAGTTACTGGCTGTTAGCTATTTACTGGCTGCTAGCTATTTATAAAGTCAGCAATGCTATTAAGACCCAATTTAACCGATGTCCATCTTTTCAACGGTTGAAAAGTTAGATAAGCAGGTAGACATAGTTAGCATCCCACGCGCTGGTGCGCCCTCTGGGTGAAAGAAATTAGATGCACTGATAAGCATGTATGCTTATAGAAAATCTAATTTCTTAGGAGTCGGAAGAAACGAGGAGTCTGGGCGTTGCCCCCAAGCAGGGTTCACCTCCTCCACTTCACCAGCAAGCCAGGAGAACCTTATCTATTGAGTTGAATGGCACTGAAATAAGCTCAGAACTTCAGTTTTGACTCAGAGCTAAAGTCAGTTGAAACTGACTGAAACGCAGGTCTGTCCTCCCCCTTTCGCCTTCCCAAAACTCAAAACTCAAAACTCATCCCCCCTTATGTCCTCTTCCTTCCCCCCTCTTCTCCACCTCCGCCCTGCGCAACCGTAGTTGAATGTCTTCCAAAATCCTGCGGTTGACTGACATCAAATCTGCCACCAGGCCAAAAATCCAGAGCTGAAAGCCAATCAGAATCAAAATGGCAGCCAGCACCAGGCTGGGAACCCTGGCTCTAAGGGTTCCTTCCATGAAAAACAGTACC
The DNA here is from genome assembly GCA_023511615.1 of Leptolyngbyaceae cyanobacterium HOT.MB2.61. Classification (GTDB taxonomy): domain Bacteria; phylum Cyanobacteriota; class Cyanobacteriia; order Leptolyngbyales; family Leptolyngbyaceae; genus Leptothermofonsia. The sequence continues at coordinate 5,159 of JAIMBL010000044.1, read as the reverse complement.
AGCCACCGCACGCCCAATAACGTCCCTAAAGTGAACGGGATACTTCCAAGAAAAAAGAAGAACTTAAGGGGTTTATAGGTCATGAAAATCCGCAGGATCGTCAGGATCGATCGCCGGATATAAGCCGGAATACTCTTCACCAACCGGGAAGGCCGCAGATAACCGTTGGTGCGGATGGGGACGGAAGTAATCGCCATGCCTTTCTGTCCGGCCTGGATAATCATTTCCAGGGTGTAAGTGTAGGAGTTAAAGACATTAATCTGAAGGGCGGCGTTGCGACTGAGGGCACGAAACCCGCTGGGTGCGTCGGGAATATCCGTGTTGCTCACTATCCGCACCACCCAACTGCCAAACTCTTGCAAAAACTTTTTAACCGATGAGAAGTGCTTGATCCGGCGGATGGGGCGGGCACCAATCACAATTTCTGCCTGTCCCAGCACAATCGGTTCAATTAAAGTGGGAATATCCGCTGCGCAGTACTGGTTATCGGCATCAGTATTCACAATAATGTCCGCTCCAGCTTTGAGGCTGGCTTCCAGCCCTGCCATAAAGGCTTTAGCCAGTCCCTGATTATGCTCAAAGCTGACGATGTGGTCCACACCGTGCGATCGCGCCACTTCCACCGTGCGATCAGTGCTGCCATCGTTAATAATCAGCCATTCCACCCGGTCTACCCCCGGAACCTGGCGCGGCAATTCCGCCAGCGTCAAGCCCAGGGTTGCCTCTTCGTTGAAACAGGGAATCTGAATGATCAGCTTGGTCATTTCCCCCCTTGGCTCCCTCAAATTCCACAACTGACGTTAAGTCGTGATTATATCGAGTTCAAGTTATCTATAATTGCTCTAATGCCATCCTGCAAAATTACTGGGTAAACCGATTGAACCTCGCCAATTTAAGCACTGTCCCTGTTTCCCTTCAATTTCCAGCCAGCCTGTTGCGGTTAGAGAATGGGCTCACCCTGATTCATCAGCACATTTCTACTACTCCGGTAGTGGCGGCTGATGTGTGGGTGAATGCGGGGGCGATCGCCGAACCCGATGAGTGGTGCGGCATGGCACACTTTTTAGAGCACATGATCTTTAAGGGCACGGAACTGCTGCCTCCCGGTGTGTTTGACATGGTCATTGAAAGCCAGGGCGGCATGACCAACGCAGCTACCAGTCATGACTACGCTCACTTCTTTGTCACCACAGCGGCCCAACATCTGGACGAAGTCCTGCCTTATCTGGCAGAACTGTTGATGAATGCCGCAATTCCCGACGAAGAGTTTGAGCGAGAGCGCTGTGTGGTGCTGGAAGAAATTCGCCAGGCTTATGACAATCCCGATTGGGTTGCATTTCAGGCACTTACCGAAAGTATTTACCAGCGGCATGCCTACGGACGTCCCATTTTGGGTACGGAAGAAATCCTGATGGAACTGACGCCTGACGCAATGCGCCGATTCCATCGAGCCCATTACCAGCCAGAAAATATGGTCGTGGTGATTGTGGGCGACATTACGCAGGATGCTGCGGTTAATCTGGTTACCCAGACCTTTCAACCGTCCTTTGCTCCCATCAGTTGCCCTCGGTTTGAACCGGAAGCTGAACCCCCTATCACCGACATTCGGCGGCAGGAACTGTGGCTTCCCCGACTGGAGCAGGCACGGCTGATGATGGCCTGGTTGGGACCGGGCATCGATTCTCCCCTCCAGGGGTTAGATGAGCAACTGCATGATGCCTACGGGCTCGATATTTTATCTGTACTGCTAGCAGAGGGGCGTACTTCCCGCTTGGTGAGGGAATTGCGCGAAGAACGCAATCTGGTTCAGGCGGTTAGTAGTGGTTTTTCACTTCAGCGAGAGTCAGGGTTATTTACGATTACCGCCTGGCTTGATCCTGACAATCTAGAGCGGGTAGAAGCCATCATTTGCGATCGCCTTTCTGAACTGGCCTCTGTCCCGGTTTCGGAAGCGGAACTGGCTCGCTGCAAACGTCTCCTCTGCAGCGACTATGCCTTTTCCACCGAAACCCCCAGCCAGTTAGCAGGGTTATACGGTTACTACAGCATCCTGACCAGACCTGAAATTGCAACCACCTATCCCCAGCGGATTCAGGCAATTCAGGCAGACGACTTGCAGCGGCTGGCTAGCCACTATCTTTCCCCCTACCACTATGCGGCTACGGTAGTTAAACCGCTGGATGGGTGAGGTGGTGCATCGGTGTTCGGTATTGATCTGAATTTGATTTGATTCGTTAAGGATAATTTTGTGACTTTAGCCTCTATTTATTCACCTCAGGTACGGACGGTTTTAGACAACGGCATTACTGTCCTGGTTTGGGAGAATCCAGCCGCCGATATCATTGCGGCTCGCATTTTCCTTCGGGCAGGTAGCCGTTGGGAGAACTTTGCCCAGGCAGGATTGTCACACCTGCTTTCTGCCGTCATTACAAAGGGAACAGAAACTCTATCCTCTCTGGAGATCGCTGAACGGGTGGAAACGGTGGGAGCGAGTTTGAGTGCTGACTCCACCACCGATTACTTTCTCCTTAGCTTGAAAACGGTTTCTGCTGATTTTGAAGATATTTTGAGCCTGGCTGGGGAATTGCTGCGATCGCCCACCTTTCCTCAGGCGGAAATTGACCTGGAACGCCGCCTCACTATTCAGGCCATCCGTTCCCAGCAAGAGCAGCCCTTTACCGTTGCCTTCGACCAACTGCGGCAGATGATGTATCGGGAACATCCCTACGCCCTATCCGGCCTGGGGACAGAAGAATCGGTTGCCCGGCTAAGTCGGGAAGACCTGGTGAACTTTCACCGCACCCACTTTCGCCCCGACAATATGGTCATCAGTCTGTCCGGTCGGATTGATTCAGACACAGCCGTTGACCTGGTAAACCACGTATTTGGTGACTGGTATTCGCCCAAAGATCCTTTGCCCAGTCTGACCCTGCCAGCGGTGGAATCGAATCCGGTGCGAGCGGCGATCGCCCAGGAAACCCAACAATCCATCGTCATGCTGGGCTACCTGGCTCCCCCGGTGGGCAACTCAACCATCGGAACATCGGATACGCAAAACTCCTCTCACTCCTCCGCTGCCTTCTATCCTGACTCCCTCAGAGATTACGTTGCCCTCAAACTCCTCAACAGCTATTTGGGGAACGGGCTTTCGAGCCGACTATTTGTAGAACTCAGAGAAAAGCGGGGGCTGGCTTACGAGGTATCTGCCTTTTACCCGACCCGGCTCGACCCGGCTCAGTTTGTCGTTTACATGGGTACTGCACCCGAAAATACAGCGATCGCCGTAGAAGGACTGCAAACGGAAGTCGATCGCCTGCGCCACCATCTCCTCGACCCAGAAGACCTACAAGCTGCCAAGAATAAGGTGTTGGGTCAATACGCTCTGGGCAAACAAACCAACGCCCAGATTGCGCAGATCTATGGCTGGTACGAAACCCTGGGTCTGGGCATCGAATTCGATCGCCACTTTCAAGAGCAAGTGGCGATCGTTTCTGCCGAAGAAACTCAGGAGGTTGCCCAACGCTATCTGGTTGAACCTTATGTTTCTTTGGTTGGCCCTTCAACCGTTGTCAAGGGGTTAGTAGACCCCCTGTAAAAAATACGGAGCAATTCGTAAACTATTGTTGGCAGATCCGAGAAAATCACGGAGCTTTCGACGAGCCATAAACGTTAGGCTGACTACTAACCCGGATACTCTACCCTTGCAGTCAATTTCACAGGTGTCACATAACACCTGAATGACCAACCTCTGGTCAATGAAAATTGAGTGATAGGGGATGCAGATGCCAACCGGGTTCAGCCAAATCATCCAGTGAGGCGTAAATGATGGATAGCTGGTCTAAATACCCTACTGATGAGTCATTGCAGGGCAATCTCGAAGAAAATTCTCCAGCATCCGTACCTCCCCGCGAAACACTCTTTCCGTCTGACTTTTCAGCAGATAGTGAAGTGCTGGGTCAAACAGACTCCAGGTTAGAAAACTCAAATTTAGAGGCAACCCAAGTCCTGGCAGATAGTCTACTGAAACAGGGGCTAGAGTGTCACCAGGCTGGTCAATTTGAAGCCGCGATTAAGCTTCTCAAAGAAGGCTACATTGCCTATCGAGAGCTTGGAAACGAACAGGGGCAAGGAAAAGCTCTCAGCAATTTGGGTTTGACCTACTACAACTTAAGGCACTATACCAGGGCGATTGAATACTGTTTGAAAGGTCTGGAATTTGCCCAAAAGCTGCAAGATCGGCGTAGCATCATCAAAATATTGAGCACCCTGGGCAATGCCTACCGTCATTTGAAAGATCAAACAAAGGCGATTGAGTATCAGAAGCAGAGCCTGGCGATCGCCCAGGAAATCCAAGACCGTCGGGGTGAAATGGCAGCCCTGAACAATCTCGGTTTAGCCTATAAAGCTCTGGGCGATCATGAAACGGCTATTAGTTACGAACAGCAAAGCCTTGAGATTGTTCGGGAACTGGGGGATGATCAGGTAGAAGACCAGATTCTTAAAAACCTGGGCAATGCCTGCTATGCCCTGGGAGACTACCAGCAGGCAATCAACTACTACCAGCAGCGGCTGGCTCTGGCACGGGAAGTTCGCGATCGCCGCACAGAAGGTCAGATCTTACGTAATCTGGGCAATGCTTGCTATGCCCTGGGAGATTATCAGCAGGCAATCAACTATAGCCACCAATGGCTGACCGTAGCCCGTGAAATCCAGGACCGACGCGGCGAAGAACAGGCACTAGGGAATATTGGTGTTGCCTATGATGCCCTTGGCGACTATGGGAAAGCAATTGATTATTACGAGCAACGCCTAGCGATCGCCCGCCTGATGCGGGATCATCGGGTAGAAGAGCAGGTCTTAGGCAGTCTCAAAGTGGCCTACTATGCCTTGGGAGACTTTGCAAAGGCTGCTAGCTATTCTGAACACCAGCCTGTTTCCAAGTAAAGCTCTACCCGAACGCGTCAGGACATTGGGTTTAAGGGGAGTGTGGGGCCCCCAGCCAGTGGTTCCATCCCCGCATCCCGTCCTAATCACAGTAACTACGGCTAGGCATTGCTGAATCCGGGTATGAAACAGATGCTGTATGCTCGAAACTTCGTTTCGATTCATATAGCTGTCGCCAGGTTGCTTAGGACACTGGGTTTAAGGGGGGGCGGGGG
>JAIMBL010000043.1 GCA_023511615.1 Leptolyngbyaceae cyanobacterium HOT.MB2.61 | reverse complement strand
CCTCCACCCAAAAACTATCTTTAATTTAATTGCACCCAGCTACTTATAGAGATTGTAGGCATGTTTTATGAAATGTTGTTAGGGAGAGCAATCGATTGCCCTGAGCGAGAACTGGTCTCTGCCCAGTCGTAAAGTTGAATTCCCCTGTTTGTATTGCAGGCAATCTGAAAAACCATAACTCGAATGGCGATTCTACACGGAAGCTGGTTGCTCCAATCCCAAAAGTACAGACCTGTTGATCAGGACGCAGGCATGGCAGGTCTGTCGTCCTCCGAATACGGATCTTCAGGTTGCCTGTTTATCTGGGGAGAAACCTGGCGCAGAATTACGCCAGATATGCTGGAAGTGGGCAGCGATACTGACGAATCTGCGTTGGGAACTGTTTTGCCTCATCCCTTTGCAATGACGGCAGAGGAGTTGCTGGATTTTCTGCGATCGCACCAACGGGCTGGTAGTTTGCGATTGCCCCCTGACATTTGGGAGTTGTCGCTGGTGGGGCAATCGACAGGTCGGCCATCGCGATCGCGGAGCGCTACATCTTCCCGCACAAAATCCACTTCAATCCCCGCTACTTCGAAAGAAGCCTCAACATCTCGCTGGCGGCAGCAAGGAATGGCAGTGCCTTCCTACCTTGCCAATACTGATAGGGGAAGTACTGCAACGGTGGTGATTCCGCAACACTCAGGAGCCTCCTCCACCGATGCAGACGATAGCCACAATCCTCTATTTCTCCATCCCTGGCAGGTTGAAGGAATTTGCCTCAGTCCGGCAGAAGCGATTGCCTTTCTCAACTCCCTGCCTCTGGGTGCCATGAATGCGGGAGATTCCTTTCTGAGTGGAGATCTGCGCTACTGGTCTCACATTGCCCGCTGGAACCTGGATTTGCTGGCACGTTCCAAGTTTCTCCCGGGGCTGGAACGCTATCATTCAGACGACGACCCGAATAGTGATGAATTATTTCTGGCCCGCTGGCAACCTCTACTGGATAGTGCGGCTGACCAGTCCCGGCTTAATCGCTTTCTGGAACAGATGCCTGCTGCCTGTCGTTTGTATCAGCAGGCAACAGAGGGGAGAGATACTGACAGCGATCGCCCCCCTTTAGCCGTCAGCCTCCCAACTGACCCACAAACGCTGCTGCAAAATTTCCTTAGCACAGTGCTGGATGCCCAGGTTCGGGCAGTGGCCGGGAATCATGCCGTTACCGAAATGGCTGAGAAAACGGCTGGACGCGCCGCTAAACCTGGGCTTGAGTCGCCAATTCGGGAATGGGTACAGGCATTGGGATCCGGTTCTGGTCTTGTGACAGCGGAAGGATTAGATGGGCTGCAAACCGCTCTCACCAACTGGACCGCTCCCCTTCAGATGCGAGGGTTTGAGCAGAGTCTGTTTCGCACCTGCCTCTACCTGCATCCTCCCCAGCCCGGTCAAACGAACTGGACGCTGGAGTATTTTTTACAGGCTGCTGATGATCCAGAGTTTTTAGTGAGCGCGTCGGTCATCTGGAACAATCCAGTAGAGCAATTGATGTATCAGGGACGAGCGATCGCCCATCCCCAGGAAACCTTTCTCATGGGGCTGGGGCTTGCCTCGCGTCTTTACCCGGTGATTGAACCCAGTCTGCAAGAAGCCCGTCCCCAGTTTTGCCAGCTTACTCCACTCCAGGCTTACGACTTTCTCAAAACAGTTACCTGGCGCTTGCAGGACAGCGGTTTGGGGGTTGTGGTGCCTCCCAGTCTGGCCAGCGAGGGGGGGTGGGCCAGCCGTTTGGGGTTGAAGATTCAGGCTCAGACCGCAAAGTCAAAAAAGGGCGATCGCCTAGGGTTGCAAAGCCTGCTCAACTTCCGGTGGGAACTATCCATTGGTGGGCAAACCCTTTCCAAGGAAGAATTCGATCGCCTCGTTGCCCTTAATACTCCTCTGGTTGAAATTAACGGCGAATGGGTCGAACTGCGGCCCCAGGATATCCGGGCAGCTCAGGCATTCTTCGCCAGCCGCAAAGACCAGACCGCCCTGTCTCTGGAAGATGCTCTGCGTATCAGCACGGGCGACACTCAGATGATTGAAAAGCTGCCCGTTGTTAGCTTTGAAGCATCAGGGCCTTTGCAAGAACTGATCAACACCATCAGCGGTAAGCGTACCCTGGAACCGATCGCCACCCCTACCAGTTTTCGGGGTGAACTGCGTCCCTATCAGTCGCGCGGCGTGGGTTGGTTAGCATTTCTGGAACAATGGGGGCTGGGTGCCTGCCTCGCCGATGATATGGGCCTGGGCAAAACCATCCAGTTGATTGCATTTCTGCTTCATTTGAAGGAGAAGAATGCGCTGGAAGCCCCCACCCTACTGGTCTGTCCCACATCAGTTTTGGGCAATTGGGAGCGGGAGGTGAAAAAATTTGGCCCCACCCTGAAGGTGTTGCTCCACCACGGCGACGGTCGGCCTAAGGGAAAAGCCTTTGCCAGAGCAGTCCAGGGCAGAGATCTGGTCATCACCAGTTATGCATTGATTCACCGCGATCTGCCAGATTTGCAAAGTGTTTCCTGGCAGAATGTGGTTCTGGATGAGGCCCAAAATATCAAGAACCCGGATGCAAAGCAGTCCCAGGCGGCCCGCCAACTGGAAGCCCCGTTTCGTATTGCTTTGACAGGTACCCCGGTGGAAAACCGCCTGACAGAGTTGTGGTCGATTATGGACTTCCTCAATCCCGGTTATCTGGGACCGAAAAACTTCTTTCAGCGCCGCTTTGCCACACCAATTGAACGCTATGGCGATACAGACTCGCTGAAGACGCTGCGATCGCTCGTACAGCCCTTTATTCTGCGTCGCCTCAAGACCGATCGCGACATCATTCAAGACCTGCCCGACAAGCAGGAAATGACCGTCTTCTGCGGTCTCACCGCTGAGCAGGCCGCTCTGTATCAAAACGTGGTTGAACAATCCCTGGCCCAGATCGAAGAAGCCGAAGGAATTCAGCGGAAAGGCATCATCCTGGCATTGCTGGTCAAGCTGAAGCAGATCTGCAACCATCCAGCACTGTTCTTGAAGGAGTCAGGAGACAGTAATCAGGAAACAGGAGCCAGGGGTGAAGGTTCGAGTGCTCGCTCAAAACTCAAAACTCAAAACTCAGAACTCAAAACTCAAAACTCCTTCGATCGCCGTTCTGGTAAGTTGCAACGCCTGGAAGAAATGCTGGAAGAGGTAGTGCTGGAGGGCGATCGTGCCCTGATTTTTACCCAGTTTGCTGAGTGGGGAAAACTGCTAAAAGCTCACTTGGAGCGGCAATTAGGGCAAGAAGTCTTATTCCTTTATGGCAGCACTCCCAAAAAGCAGCGGGAAGAAATGGTCGATCGCTTCCAGCATGACCCTCAGGCTCCCCGGATTTTCATCCTGTCGCTGAAAGCGGGTGGTGTTGGTTTAAACCTGACCCGTGCCAATCATGTTTTTCACTTCGATCGCTGGTGGAATCCCGCTGTTGAGAATCAGGCAACGGATCGCGTCTTTCGCATTGGGCAAACCCGCAATGTGCAGGTACATAAATTTGTTTGCAACGGCACCTTAGAAGAAAAAATCCACGACCTGATTGAAAGCAAAAAAGTGCTGGCAGGAAACGTCGTCGGTGCAGGCGAAAACTGGCTCACAGAGTTAGATACGGATAGTTTGCGAGATCTTTTACTGCTCGATCGCAGCGCCATCATTGAGGAAGAGTAAGGCAAGTTTCTTCTCTGGTTCTTCTCGATTGCTAAGTACCTTGATAGAAGTCGGAGTATAAAGGGCTGCCACCTAGCACTCCACAGGGCATCCTGCCATCACAAATATAGCGGTAGTCATTGTGGCTAGGACGGGGTGCAGAAGTGGAACCCCTGGTTGGGGGCGAAGCCCCTACTCCCTGTCTAATTCCAATGTCCTAACGCACTTGCGTAGAGCTATATCAAGATACTGGAACCAAGTGAACGAACATGGCTAAATATAGACATCACTTACCACAATTATCAAGTGATTTATTCATCACCGATGGTGGTCTTGAAACCACACTGATCTTTCGGGAAGGCATTGACCTACCAGACTTTGCAGCCTTTGATTTGCTGCGTTACGATGCAGGTTATCAAGCTTTGCAAAAATACTTTTGCACCTATGCAACACTTGCCAGAAACTATAAAGTTGGATTGATTTTGGAAAGTGCAACTTGGCGGGCAAATTCCGCCTGGGGCACAAAACTGGGATACTCTGATGCAGCATTAGCGGAGATGAACCAGAGGGCGATCGCGCTACTTCATAGCATTCGCAAAGAATATGAAACTGAACAAAGTCCAATGGTTATTAGTGGCTGTATTGGGCCACGGGGAGATGGTTACATCCCCACTGATGCAATGACTGCAAAAGAAGCGCAGGAGTATCATCAAACCCAGATTCAAGTTTTCCGGGATGCAGATGCGGATCTGGTGACGGCCATCACAATGAACTACGTGGAAGAAGCGATCGGCGTTACCCTCGCTGCTCAATCGATTGGAATGCCAGTGGTTATTTCCTTTACGGTGGAAACGGATAGTAATTTGCCAACGGGGCAGTCATTGAAGGAGGCGATCGCTCAGGTGGATACTGTCACCAACAACGCACCCGCCTACTACATGATCAATTGCGCCCATCCCACCCATTTTGCCAATGTACTTGTGCCTGGTGAAACCTGGCTGGAGAGGATTCGAGGTATTCGCGCCAATGCCTCTGCCAAAAGTCACGCTGAATTGAACGAGTCGGAAACTTTAGATGATGGCAATCCAGAAGAACTGAGCAATCAGTACCGCGAACTGAAGCATCAATTAAAGAATTTGAACGTAATAGGAGGTTGCTGTGGCACAGATGAGCGTCACGTAGAAGCTGCCTGTAAAGCCTGCTTGCCTGTATTTTGGGCGCATCTTTCCCAATCAGTTTTGATTCAACGCATCTAATCAGTAGACGAGACAATCAATCCTGAAACATTTGTAGTGATGACTTCAATCGAATATGCAACATATTACCTCATCCACTCACGTCACCGTTTCCTATAGCAAGTACGGCATCGGTTTGCCTCTGGTGCTTGTACATGGCTGCTTCAGTGACCACAACACTAATCGGGAGTTTGTGAAGCCTCTTTTCGAACAGCAGTTTACCGTTTACGCGATCGCCCATCGTGGGCGAGGAGAATGTGAATGCTCTTGCTGGTGACAATATGGTTGAAGTCGGCGGTCTGGAGGTTGGCGCAATCCAACTGCTTGCCGATGGTGGTGATAGCGATGACGTGCTGATCGGTGGCGATAGTAATGACATCCTGCTGGGTGGAACTGGTGTCCTGGAATATCGATTTTGTTTTAGTAATAAGCGTCACTTATCACTAAACTCTCAGGAGCGCCGAATCCCTGGCATGTTGATCGTGTTTTGATGATAAGCGTCGCCTATCATCAAACTCCCAGGAGAACCAGAATAGCATAGAATTAAGCTTGGCTGCCAAAGGCACTGGAGCAATTATGAGTGAAGCCAGAAAGCGAAATTTCTCTAAATTCAACCAGCGGGAAGCATACAAAAAGTTAGGGCTTCGCGAGACACTGAAATGGCAGATTGATTTTGAACCGCTACAGCCGAGTACTTTTTTCCATGAACGACTGAGGCGATTGGAATATTTTGATCTGACACTTTCAGAAAAGGGGAAAGAACTATTGATCGATGCTGTTTTCGAAGAGGTATTGGTTTATCATCAGCAGCTAAAGATTTGGAAAGGAGTGCCGATTGAAGGGCAGGATACTGCTGGAGTTCTTGATTATCTATTAGCTGAACGAAAAGGCTATCTGGACTGTCCATTCCTGTGTGTTGTTGAAGCAAAAAAAGATGATTTTGTTCAGGGTGAAGCTCAGTGTCTTGTAGGAATGAATGCCTGCCAATGGATGAATGTTCAGGCCGGTCATCCCATTGATATTTATGGGATTGTTTCTAATGGAGATATTTGGGTTTTCTACTGGTTAGATCAGGGAGGAAAAGTATATAAAACATTGCCCTATTCCTTGGCGAATCTGAACGACGTTTTAGGAATTTGTCACAAAGTTTTTTCTCTCTGCGAAGCAGCTTTACCTGTTTTATCTTGATTTGATTAGTAAAGTTATGCCATTTTGGATTTTAGATTTTGGATTCTGAATTAGATTTTGGATTGAGAAATAGTTGCGATCGCTCGCTCCGTAAATCGATCTACCCAATTCGCAATTCAAATTGGTATTAGAACTACAGCAATCCTATTTGGATTGTGAAAGAACTTTTCCGTCAGGGAAAGGATTCACAACTCTCCTTACTCACAAACAATTTAGGAGAGCTATATGCAGGCTAAATTAGCAAAGTAGACTGGCTTAGAGGAGCGTAATCCATTGAGTTCAAATTCTCATTGATATGATAATCCCACTCGGTTCTAGGTAGAATTCTGCGATCGTGCCAGCTTGAGATAACACCTTGGCGTTCCAAGATTTTTAGGTGCTCCGCTAGCTCATCTCGTAAAGCTTCGTCTTTATGAGAGTAAAAAAAGAACAGTGTGACTGCACCGTCAGTCATGGGAATTTTGAAATAATTGCGCTTTGCAGTTAATTATAATCTTGGGTCTCCTTGACCTGGTATCCAGCATAAGAGTGAATTATTGCTGTAATTGGCCTCGAATTTAACGTAGCGATCTCCTCGCCGCTGCACTGAGCTAGTCCACCAGAAAGGTCAGTAGGACGAAGCCACCTAAAGTCATCACCATTCCCCGGTAGTCAAAACTGCTCAATTGTTCCATTAACAAGCTTTCCAGGCCGCCAGCTTACCAGTCCCACAAATCTAAAAATACAACCCAGACCCAGCCCTCACCTCTCTCTCACGGCAACAATTCTTCCAGAATTGTAAACCGGACGTGATTGATGGCTAGTTCACCAATGGAAATATCCACCCCCTCATTGGTGGTGTGGATGGTTTCAAAGGGAATACCTTTGCCAATTTCCGCATGGTACCAGGGCAGTCCCATAAAGAACCGGGTCGGATAGGGACCCCGTTCAATCACATCGTCTGGGTTTGACTCCATCGGTAGCCAGCCGTAGCCAGGAACATAAAACTCTAACCAAACGTGGTTGTAGTCCGGTTCCAGGGGAACGTGATGCTGGTTTGCCTTAGGTGGACATTTGTAACGACCTACCGTACGGCAGGCGATTCCGTTCAAACGGGCCAGGGCTAACAATACCCCAACGTATTCGCCACAGGAACCCACTCCCCGCTCCAGTACAACGTCCGGAGTGTCAATTTTGGGCGTGAGGCTGTAGGAGAGCCGATCATAAACGTAATTGCGAATTTTTAGAATCTTGCGGAGTAGATTGGTTTCCGTGCCGATCGCCTCCTTTGCAGCGGCCCGAATGATGGGGGTATCCATCGCCAGTTCATCATTATCTACCAGATAGCGCGCCCGAAATTCAGGGGAAAGCGGCGGAATTTCATCGACATCGTCTGGGGTAAGCAGATACTTAATCCCCCGTACTTCTAATAAAGCTTTCCAACCAAACAAATGCCGCTCATGGAAATGGAGTGAATCAAACCGGAAGACAGCCACTCGCTGTCCGTCCTGAATTTCTTCCACAAAGGGCAAACCAATTGGTTCAACCTTCAGCACTTTTTGGCGGTGGGTTTCAGTTGGTAAGGCAATGCGCCACTCAACGTTTTGTAGATGAAACTCCTCCAGCGGTAGCAGTTCCTCAGCATAGGTCATCTCTACCAGAAAACCGTTGGAAAGGGCGTACTTTTCTGTGGGGTTGTACTGGATATAGAGGGGATGGATAAAGGTGCGATCGCGGTAGGCCAGTTCATACTGACCCTCTGGATTGTTGGGATTATCTCGAATGTAGGGTTCCTCCACCGCGTAGGAAATGTAGAGAACGTCTTCTCCTGTTTCAGAGTTGGGCAGAAACGTTAATCCAGTAGGACTTTCATAGGGAGTCAGAACACTGTACTGCAACTCTCCAGTTGCTCGATCCAGACAATAGACCGTCTGTTCGGTGCGATCGCAGACCCACAACTCCTCCCCTCGAATAGCCAGGTTTTCAGCACCAACCCCCGGCATTGGGAAGCGCGTAATCAACCGTTGGGGATTGAACTCAAAAATAGAGATATACCCTTCCTTCTGGCTGGCAATGTAAACAGTGGATTGCCACACCCCAATCCCATTGACCGGGTAGGGCATTGTCACAAACAGTTGCGGCTTCAGGTCTTGCAAATCACAGAAATAAACATCATTCTCACGGGCAAACCAGAGCCTGTTGCCCCAGATTGCCAACCCACATCCATCTACAAATTCATCAACCTGCCGCGAATTGAGGATGGTGGTGTTGTCTGTGGCTGGATTCACCCGTAAAAGATAACCCCGCACCGAGTCAAGGGCAATCAGATCGCCATCCAAAGCAGCGACCCCTTGAATGGCATAGGCTCCTAGAGGGTAAATGGTTCGATGAAGGGAAGCACGATTGGGGAATGGCGCTGGCGTTGCATCATTCCCCGGAACAGAAGGTTGAGCGAATTCGAGTTGCATGATTGCCCATTACTATCAACCTTCCAAATGATAAACAGAACTTAGACAGAGTATCTGTATCTAAAGTCTGCATTCATATCGCCTTTTGTTGGCTTTTGATCGCCTGGATAACACTACGAATTTCATCTCGACGGGCAATATCGCGCAATTGCTCGTAAATCAGCTGTGCCCGCTTGTAAGCGTTAAGCGCTTCGTGATATTTTTCCTGGCGAGCATAAGTGACGCCAATATTGTAACGCGTAGTTCCCTGTCCGGGCAGATCCCCAAGCTTTTCGTAGATGGCCAGCGCTCTGTTGTAAGCCTGCAATGCGTCCGTATATCGGCCCAGACTGATATGGATTCCTCCAATATTGTTAAGGGTGGTCCCTTCAGATTTGAGGTCACCGACCTGCTGAATAATTGTTAACGCCCGCTGGTAGAAATCTAGTGCCTTCAGGTATTGCCTTTGGGACTCAATTGAAGCTAGGTTTCTACCGATTTCCTGACCCGAATCCTTGGTTTTCAAGGCATCTGCTTGCGTCCGATAGACAAAGGCAATATTGCTCAGGGTCGTAGCCTGTTCTGGTGCATCCCCTGTGATATTGACCGCTGTCAACGCTCTTTCGTATGCCTTGAGGGCTTCAACATATTGTCCCTGGCTGAAGTAAACTCCTCCCAGATTATTCAGAACCGTCGCTTCGCCTTTGCGATCGCCCAACTGGCTATAAATCTCTGCTGCTTTCAGATAGGTTCGCTGAGCTTCTTGCAGAGATGCCTTCTGGGCCTCTGGTTCATGAGCTTGGGGGTATTGAGCCAGATTACGATAAACAAACCCAAGATTATTAAGGGTGGCAGCTTCCCCAACTCGATCCCCCAGCATCCGCCGAATCGCTAAGGCTGACTGGTAATGTTCGATGGCGCTCTGATACCATTCCCTGGTTTTTTCTAGATTACCCTGGCTCTGGTGGTACTGGGCTGTACGGTGGCAAACGAAGCCAATGTTGTTGAGGGTCGTGGCTTCTCCGCGGCGATCGCCCATCAACCAGCGAACCTTAAGGGCAGCATTATACTCCTTAAGCGCTTTGTCATAATCTCCCTGATTCAGGTATACCCCTGCCAGGTTGTTGAGGGTGATACCTTCACCCGCCAGATCTCCTGCTTCTCGCCGTAGTTTGAGCGCCTGCTCATAAAACTTCAGCGCCTCCGGGTACTGCCTCTGAGCGTCATAAATGGCCCCAATATTGTTAAGGACGGTAGCCCCTCCTTTGCGATCGCCCAGTCTTTGATAAAGTTCCCAGGCTTGACCATACGCCTTTAGTGCTAATGGATACTCGCCCAGATTATAGTAAACATCGCCAATACCACTTAGAGCATTGGCCTCCCCTAACCGATTACCCTCCTGCCGATAGAGTTGCAGCGCTTGCTGAAACTGGATCAATGCCTGCTGACTTACCGCATTAATTAATAGCGTTTGCCCTTCTTTCAGTAACTGATCCGCCTTTGGGCCGGAAGCAGGCAGCGATTGGGCTAAAACTGTCTGCTTAGAAGTTACAGCAAAACCCAGAACAGGAGTAACTGTCAAAACAGACGTAGCCAGAAAGGTCAACAATGGCTTTGGAAATACCCGATACAAATCTATACAAGCAAACATGGGAAGATTCCTCTGATGATGCCAGAGTGCAATCAGTCAGCTAACTAATACGTGGCTTCTGACATAAATGCCGGAGAACTTTTAGATAATGCTGGAGAACTTTAAATAAATTTCTTAATTAAGTAGCCCCGGTGAACTCCCCAGTGAACTGTATACAATAGCACCTCTAAAGCCGAGGAATTAGAAGCCAGATATCAGGAACTAGAAGATAAAAGGTTATGGGGAAAGGAGTCAAGAGGTGATCGGAGGATGGGAGAGCTCTATGTTTTAGTAATTGGAACATTTTGCCCTCTGACCCTTAGCTCCCAGTCTTTGAGCTCTTTGGTATTGCTGAATCTGGGAATGAAAAAGGTGTTGGATGCTTGAAACTTCGTTTCAACTCATCCAGCTTTTCAGCAACGCTGGCTCTTTTTCCTTCTGACTCTTGGCTTCTGATTTCCATTCTGACTTCATATTTTCAAGCTGATCTTGCGGTAGCTGGTGATCTACTTACTAACAATTTTTGAGTAACAAACTGTAAGAGTGCTTACGAGAATTTACGGAAGCTTTACTCCTTCTTATAGGCGTCTTATGAAAGCTTTATCCTTCCCTGGAGAGTCAACGGAGCAGGGTTCAGAAGTCAAAAGAGGTTAAGGGGGCAGGAGCTATATCAGTAGTCATTTTGGTTAAGAGGGAGTGCAGGGGTGGAACCCTGGCGGGGGACTTCGCCTCCACATGCCCTTAAACCCGGTGTCCTGAGCAACCCGACAACAGCTAGGGCGAAAGGCGGAAAGGATTAATGGAGCGACGGAGTGGGAGTGTGATGAGGTAAAAAAAACTCTCTTCAGTTCGGTTGCTTCTGGAGAATTTTAGGCGGTAGACTTGGGACTTCAGACTGAGCTACTTGATCAAGCATAGATGGAATATGGATTTACTGGAATACCAGGCAAAAGAGTTGTTTCGCGGGATAGGCATTCCAGTACTACCCTCTCAACGAATTGACCGTCCCAAGGATTTGAAGGGGTTAACAATTCCTTACCCAGTTGTACTCAAATCTCAGGTTTACATCGGTGGGCGAGGCCGGGTAGGTGGCGTACGTTTTGTAGAGAACACCATTGATGCCGTTGCCGCCGCCCAAACCATTTTTAATTTGCCCATTATGGGGGAGTACCCCAAAGCATTGCTGGCAGAGGCAAAATACGATGCCGATCAGGAATTTTATCTGGCTGTCGTCTTAAACCGTTCTATTCGTCGTCCAGTATTATTGGGTTCCCAGCAGGGAGGAATTGACGTTCAGGCTGCAATGGATCAAATGCAACACGTAGTTGTAGAGCAGGAATTTTCTCCCTACTACGCCCGCCGTTTAGCCTTAAAAATGGGGCTTCAAGGTGATTTGATGATTTCCGTTGCAGGGATTCTGGAAAAGATGTATCAGTTGTTTATCCAGAAAGATCTGGATCTGGTGGAAATCAACCCGCTGGGAGTGAGCCCCAGTGGAACTGTCATGGCTCTGGATGGCAAAGTCACGGTGAATGACGACGCGCTGGCTCGTCACCCCGACCTGGCAGCAATCCTTGAAACCCAAGACAAAACAGCGTTTGAACCGTTGACCGAATTACCTGTGGCAATGGAAGCCGATGGTCAGATTGGAATTTTGTGCAACGGTGCCGGTTTAACGATGGCAACGATGGATTTGATTTGTCAGGCAGGGGGAAAACCTGCCAGCTTCTTAAACATTGGCGGTGAAACCCAGTGGAATTCGTCTTCCAATATTTTGCGCCAGCGGCTAGAGCGGGGACTGGAACTGATGACGCAAACCAAACAAGTGCGTGTGTTGCTGGTTAATCTGGTCAGCAGTTTGATTCCCTGTGATGAAATTGCAGGGGTGATTACGGCTTTCTTGAAGCGTCGCATTCGGGAGCCTCGCGGGGTGAGTGAAATCAGACCTGATACCCTGATTATCCATACCCTGCGAATTCCCCAGTTGGTTGTGCGGTTGGTGGGGAGTGAGTGCGATCGCGCAAAAGCTCGACTGGCAGATGCGCAGGTCACCATTGCTGATACCCTGGATGACGCTGTGGCCCAAACAATTGTCTTAGCCAAGTCAGTCACCAGAGATTCTTGAGGAGTGTTACCTGGATAGCAGCACGATTGCCCCTTTGTTGGCATTCTGATAATTATTCTCATTACTGCGATCGCAGGAGGAAATTGGGTTGGCCATCATTTTTCCCATTCTGCGATGAGTAGATGGATGCTCTGCCGCTCCCCCACCCCCCACGCATTCATCCCACTCTCCATTCCCAACCCCTGACTCCTTTTTTCTTTCTTCTTCCTACTCCCTATTCCCTGACATACTCGTGGCTTCTATTACCTGATTTGAGGAATCATACCTCTGGTCGAAGTTATTACTCCATTAATCATTTAAAGTGCTAATTCGCTTAAATTCATCACAGGCATTAAGGCGCAGAGGCAAGGAGTGCATCTATGAACTTTAGATCGGACAGTCGAGTACTCCTACAGGGCATTGCTGAGCCTCTGGGTGCAATCTATGCACCTTTAATGAAGGCTTATGGAACCAACCTGGTGGCTGGAGTGAGTCCAGGCCACGGTGGGCAAACACTGCATAGAATCCCCATCTTTGACCTGGTAGAAACGGCAGTTGCAACGGTGGGTGCAATCGATACCAGTGTTATTTTTGTACCTCCCTACGCAGTTCTGGATGCGGCTCTGGAAGCGATCGCTGCTGGGATTCATCAAATTGTTTTGATTACAGACGGAATGCCACCGCTGGACATGGTAACGCTGCTGCGAAAGGCGGAAGCCACCGAAACATTAATTGTTGGCCCTAACAGCCCAGGAATTATTGTGCCAGGGCAAATGCTATTGGGTATTCATCCAGTCGAGTTTTATACACCCGGTTCAGTTGGGTTAATTAGTCGCAGCGGTACTTTAACCTATGAGATTGCGCTGGAACTGACTCAGGCAGGATTGGGGCAATCCATTGGGGTCAGCATTGGGGGAGACGCGATCGTGGGTTCGTCCTTCCCGCAATGGCTTCAGATTTTGGATGAGGACGACAATACGGAGGTCATTGTTCTGGTTGGAGAAATTGGCGGCGATAGTGAAGAAGCGGCAGCCCATTACATTGCAGAGGCGATCGATAAACCAGTCATTGCCTACATAGCCGGGCAAACAGCTCCCAAAGGCAGACGCATGGGGCACGCCGGGGCGATTATCGATTCCCAGATTGCGGAACTCGGTACAGAAATTGGCACCGCAGACAGCAAAATTAATGCCTTTGAGCGGGCAAAAATCCCCGTCGCTCGCCGTCCATCCCAAATTCCAGACCTGGTGAAGAAAGCACTGAAACTGCCAATGAAACGATAGGGGCGGGACAGGGGTAGTTGCCGCTCCATCCCCCCATCCCTGCCACCCCATCACTTCCTTGCCCTTTATTCTCACCTATCCGTATCCGTTACCCCCTCTGGCTTCCAGCCAGGAGTGCTTTCGTCTCGGATTCGCCTGCTTTGCGTAATTGGTGAGCCAGACGGTTAGTGAGCAAACTGAAAACGCTTAGATGAGCTAGAAAGCTGATAAAGATTTCCATTGCGGTTGCATGCTTGATCGCCGCAAAGGCAAAAGCTGAAACCAACCAGGCAATGGGGAAATACTCAGGAGAGGAAAATAGCAAGCCCAGCAGCACGGGTGGAACAAAGATAATTGCCCCAACCGTCCAAGCCGCCAGGAGGGTACGTTTGGGAGTTTTCATGAGCATCATGAGTTGGGCGATCGCAGCACAGATCAGGACAAACATGCTACCCAGCAACAGGGTGGAAAACGCCTGAAACTTCTGCCCGGCTTCATCCCAGCTCAGAATCCAGGGAGTGAACACGGCGACCGCAACCAACAAATTGAGCGAGATCGCCAGCAGAGCCGGACTTTTCTCGCCCCGGATCAGTTCTTTCATTACTGAATGGTTCCAGAACTGCTGGCGACTGCTCACCCGTTCACGCCGGTAACGAGCCCAATCCAGCAACTTCTGTCGCTGGGGCATGAGGGCCGCCATCAAAATCACGAACCAGAACACATTGACTAATGCCACAACAGTCAGGTCATGAATCGGGGGTTCAAATTCTGAGCGATTACGAACTACAAACCCCAGTAACCA
Organism: Leptolyngbyaceae cyanobacterium HOT.MB2.61; assembly: GCA_023511615.1. Taxonomy (GTDB): domain Bacteria; phylum Cyanobacteriota; class Cyanobacteriia; order Leptolyngbyales; family Leptolyngbyaceae; genus Leptothermofonsia. Next base: position 12,828 of record JAIMBL010000043.1, on the reverse strand, counting down.
GAACTCAAAGCACGCCGTCAGCAGGTAGCTCTGCCGCTTACTCACGGGGGTTGCCGCTGGATTGCGGAAACGTCGATTCGCAGCCTGCCATAGCCAGAAGGTTGCCACTCCAAATGTGACCAGCCAAAACGCCACCGACAAAGTAAGCGAATCGCCGATCAGAACACCAAAGAACTGGTGCGGCAGCAGAGCATAGTACTCCCCAAAGCGCGACATCAGGGCGTATTGGAAGAAGATGCTAAAGGTGAACCAAACCACAAGGACTCCAAGCCAGCCCTGAGAACCACCGAGAACCGCAAACAATAATGCTCCTGTAAAGTAGCAACTGGCAACCGCTAGCGTAAACAGATAAATGCTGAGCACCCCATTGATCGAAACTCCTGCCCCAACTGCCGATACCCAGTGCAGGGGAAGCACCAGCAGGACTGCCAGAAAAGGAACAATTGGCACTCCCAGCAGCTTACCCAGCAAAATGCTCTGGCTAGGCTGGGGGCTTAACCGAAGGAAGTTAAGGGTACCCCGCCGTTCTTCCCTGCCCAAATCGCTAATGAGCATATACACGCCCGCAATCAGCACGATAAAAGGCAAAGACCAACTGAGCAATTCGAAGATATAAAACCACCACAGCTTCCAGTTAATAATGACGTTGCCTGCGGCGTCATGCAGGCACTTCCAACTGGAATAGGATGGCTCGCCTGTGCAATAGTTGCTTTTTTCGGTATCGTTCCCCGGTAACGCCAGCCAGAAGTACGCCATCACTAACGTTTGAGCCAGCAGGGACGTCACCACGGTAATGGCAAGGTTACGAGGTTTCAATCGCCCTTTGAATTCCCGGAAGAACTGAGGATTCCAATCACCAAGTTTGTAGAACCAGTTCAGTGACATAAGGAAGTCTCCAAAGTGGGAGGGGTTGTTGGTTGTTAGTTAAGCGAGGAGTGAGGGGGCAGGGGACAGGTAACAGGGAAGGAATCCAAAACTCAAAACTCAAAACTTATTCGTCACGAAGTTTGTTGGTGGCCTAGTTTCAGGAAGATGGTTTCCAGGTTTTCCTGGGTACAGTGAAATTCGGTGAGGGGAATGCCTGCTTCGATCAGCGATCGCAGTAAATTCGCACTGTCTTCCGTACTGCCTGAAAAATGTACCCGAATACTTTGATGTTTTTCGGGCAAGAGCTCGATCCCCTCTACCTGGGGACAATTTTTCAGCTCAGCTTTAAGGGCATCCAGACTACCCAGAGTAGATACCATGATTTGCTGTCCGCTGAGGCGGCGGTACAGGCTTTCCAGAGAGGCACTTTCTACCAGAAAGCCCATTTCCATGATGCCGACGGAGGTACACAGTTCTTCCAGGTCGCTCAGTATGTGGGACGAGATCAGTACGGTCATTCCTGCTTCCCGCAGGATTTTGATAATGTCGCGGAATTGGATACGGGCGATCGGGTCCAGCCCCGAAACGGGTTCATCCAGCAGCAACACAACAGGTTCATGGATGATGGTGCGGGCAAGGCTGAGGCGTTGCTTCATGCCCCGCGAAAGGTTGGTGATTGGATCATTGCGCTTGTGTTCTAGCTGCACCAACTCCAGCACTTCTCGCAAACGCTGGGTGCGACGAGGTTCCCTTAGGCAGTATAGCCGCGCAAAGTAATCTAAGTAATCCCAAACCGTGAGGTCATCGTAGAGGGGAAAGTCATCGGGTAGGTAGCCAAGTTGCCGTTTCAGTTTAGGGTTGTCCTGGTCGCGCAGCAGTCGCTCACCGTTTACATAAATCTCACCGACCGTTGGTTCTTCTACGGTCGCCAACATGCGTATAAGGGTGGTTTTCCCAGCTCCATTCGGGCCAATTAATCCATAGACCTCTCCTGCTTCAACCTGGAGGTCTACGTCATTAACTGCAAGCTGTCGATCAAATTGCTTGGTCAATCCACGGGTAAGAATGGCAGGCTGGGGCATGGGTGTGTCGATCGCAGGAAGAAAATTTACCCGCTAGCCTAGCCTCTACTAGCTAGATTTGGCATCCTTATTTTTGAAATTGAAACTAACGTTCAAAATAATTCCTTCATCCTATTGCCCCATCACTCATCCACCCTCCCACTCCCCCACTCCCTTGCTCCCCATCACTTCTTCACCTTCCCTTCAGCGCTTAACCAGGTGCATATTCCAGCCGGGAGGGTTAATAGGAATGACTGTAGTTGTTCCAGGTGCAGACTGCTCATATTTCGTGGCATACGCTGCAAAATTTAGATCTGCCAGTTCTGGATGACGCCAATCAGCAATCATTCCCGTACACATAACGGCAAGTAAAGCGATCGCTGCAACCCGTATCCAGCAAAAACGCTGCTGGGTCAGCCAGACCAGGCATAGGAGGAACACCAGCATCGGGATAAACCAATAGCGGGGAGCGGCTCCTGGAATGAGCAATATTTTCCAGGGAACGGTTGCAGAGGCTAGAGCAGCGGCAAAGATAAGCGACCCATATAGAATGAAAATTCTCAGTTCTAAAGGACTTTTGAGTATGGCATAGAGGATGATGACTAACCCAATTACGGCTATCAAATCCGTAGCTACGTTGTACGAGTCAGGAAGGGTAACCAGTTTTTCGTATCCCGTCTGCCCAGCCAGGGCGCTGAAAAATACCTGCCCAGAAAGGATTTTTAGCAGTAGCTCAGGAGACGCTTCCAGAGGAGAAATGCTGCGGGGGGTGCCTGTCACAAACCTTAATGCAAAACCCTGCAGGACCAACCCGATCGCCAGCCCTAAATTTAGGATCAACGTCCATCGGTCTGGGCGCAACCACCAGTACAGCAAAGCCAGAGGCACCAGAAGTATAGCAAACGGTCCAGTTAAGGCAGAAAGCAGCACTACTGTGAAATCAAAAATTCGCCACTCAAGGTGGGGGCTAGGTTTTGCCAGGATGACCATGCAAGCTAACAGTGCCAGATACCACTGAGTACTGGCAATGTTGGCGTATATCTCATAGGAATTGGGCAATGCCAGATAGATCAATGCCAGGAGAAACCGAGTTGAAAAATTGGGGATTGCTGACGCAAATCTTGAAGAGAGAATAAGTGTAACAGGCAAAACTTGAATACTGAGAGCAATTACATTTGAAATGAGCGGCACCCATACTAGCGGGAATAGCTGGGCAAACGACATGACAAGCCGCTGAGTAATGCAAAGATAGCCAGCATAGGGTATTAGAAGAGAGCGAAAAGCTCCGAAGTTATGAGCTTTTTCATAGAAAGCTGACCCATCTTCTGCCCAAAACTGGGCATTAGAAATTCGGCTGGGTTCCCTCGATACCAGGATGATGAAAGCAATGATGAAAATGGCAACATGCAACTGCCGACTGATTACAACTGGAAGTCGCCAGTGGACGACAAGAGAGGTTTTCACGTTGCTCTGGCATCCTGATGAGAAGAGTTTCATCTTTGCTGATAAAATCAGGGGGCTAAAATTGTCAGATCTAATCTATGGGAGTCTACGACCCCGACCACACTGGATTTAAACACAGGGCTATTGGGATGATGCGATCGCTCAACGGCCTTCCAATCATTTCACTTGTTCTTGCCACAATTGTCACCATTGTTCTTATCGTTACCGGGCTGAGCACAATTGCAGGGAAAGATACGGTTTTAATTCCTGGAACAACTGGCTACTCCATTACTGGACGGTTTGAAGTTGGCGCAACTCCTGCCTTAAAGCGACGCTCTGTGAAAACTGCTCAATCCCGCGGCAAAGACCTCGTTCTATGGGGTTCATTGGTGGAGGGAGATGGCAAACATACCGGGAAATTGACGTCTCCGCCATTCAAAGCACCTGTCATCTTGAGCTTGTTTGTAGCGGGGTATCCTACCGCATCAGGATATTTGTCACCAGAATACCCCGGTGTTCCGGGCAATCGTCTTTACGTGGAGCGGGTAGATACTCAGGAAACAATGAAGTTGAAGGTGGGAACACCGGGCAACCGCTGGGAGGAAGTTAGCTGGCTGCTGCCTGCGGAGTGGTGGGGGCATCCTGTCCGGGTAGTGGCGATCGATGGCATGGTAGACCCTGCTGGATAGATTGGCGTCAGTTCCCCCCTGGCAACCAGTCCATTGAGCTTGTTGGGGCGACAGTTCTCCTCTCTGGTTTTGATACCGCTCTATGCAGGGCACTTTGCGCTTTTCCTGGTGTTAGGCTTGCCACTCGCCTGGCTGATCATCCAATCTCAAAAACTGAATCCGGCATATACGCTAATTTTGGCAATTGGAATTAGCGCGCTTGCTGGCTACCTGTCCTTCTGGGCTTATTTTCTCACCCCTGTATTTGGCATCCTCTTCAGCACAGGTCTAATTGTGTTAGCAATCGGATATGCCATCTTTCTTTACCGCAAAAGGGCACTTACGGGGCTTTTAGCCTCAAAAGATGTTTATTTTCCATTGCTACTCATGCTAGCCGTGGGTTTGGGATACTTGGCGGTACTTTATGGGATTAACACGGGGGATCAGCCAGATCAACTAGCCCAACTCCGTTTTTTCGATGGTACATTTCCGCCAGATAATGTTCTCCCTAAGATACTGGCCGATCGCCTGTATAACGGTGAAGACCCCCGTCCTTTGCTGGGTGACTGGCAGAGTAGCGATCGCCCACCCTTACAGGCCGGAATTTTCCTCCTCCAGCGGCCCACAGCAGAGCTCACGAACCTCAGGGGTGGATTGCATTACCAGATCATTGGCACCATTGCCCAATGCTCCTGGGTTGCCGCTGTTTGGGCACTCTGTCGCACTATTAAACTGGCAGCACGACCGATAGCGATCATAATGGCGTTCTGCATCTTTTCTGGCTTCTTCTTTTTCCATAGCCTGTTTGTCTGGCCCAAGCTATTGGCGGCAGCACTGGTTGTGTTTGCCTGCGCGGTGTTGTTGACTGCGGTGTATGAGGATCGTCCTCCAACAACGATTGAGGCCGGGTTGGCAGCAGGGGTCACGGCTTTGGGAATGCTGGCCCATGGCGGAGTCGTCTTTACAGTACCGGCGATCGCTCTTATGCTGGTCAGACCCAAAACCTTTCCAGGTATTCGACAAATCATTGTTGGGTTTGCTGTGTTGTTAGTTTTCCTGGCTCCCTGGTCAGCTTACCAGAAGCTCTATGAACCGCCAGCAAACCATCTCGTGAAATGGCACCTCGCTGGAGTAATCGATGCTGCCGATAAGCGATCTTCTTGGGAGGCAATCGTTGATGCCTATCGCAATGCGGGAGTGGCTCAGATCCTTCACAATAAACGGACAAATGTGACCGAGTTGGTGGGAAATCCACCTGATCAGTCCAATACAAACTATGGGCGGCGATCGCGGGAATACTTTTACGTTTTCCGTGGGTTGGGAATTCTCAATGTGGGCTGGCTTGTTTACCTGTGGTTATTACTCAAGCGCCCGGCAGCCTTCAAAGACTTTACCCATCGGATTGGGACCATCCTCGGCGTGATTCTGGTCAGCCTTCTTTTCTGGATTGGGGTCATGTTTGGTCCAGCGGCAACAACCATCCACCTGGGTTCTTACGCCACTATGATTCTGCTATTTGCCAGCCTCGCGGCCCTTGTAACCCCGTTACCCCGCCTGTTAATCTACGCCCTACTGGCTTTCCAGATTGTGAGATTTATCATCGACTGGGTTGTTCTCACGGCGGTTAGCTCAGACACGATTTTGATGGTGGTTCCCAATACCTGGTTGTTTGGGCTGGCAATTCTCTCAACTGTTGCCACAACCTATCTTCTTTACGGCCTGTCCCATGAGTCGCAGCTTCACCCAGCGTTTCTGCCAATCAAGACGAATTTGGATTCCTACTTGCACCAGCATCATGCCCAGGATGACAGCGAGCAGGGCAGCACAATCGAGAAGCCTGAATAAACAGGTCAAAGCTTGGCCATCGCGTAGCTCAGTTGCAGCACACTAAAAGCGGCAGACTTGTAATCCTTGAGGTGAGGTTCAATGCTATAGCTCTACGCAGGTGCGTTAGGACATTGATTGGGAACTCTGAAGAAAGACTCTTCTTAAAATTCCAATCTTCAGGTTCATGCATCGTCCAGCAGAATCTACTGAGTTTCAGACTCAGGCATCAATTGAGGCCGCATTAAAACAAATTTGGGGCTACTCAGACTTTCGCCCACCCCAGGGAGAGATCGTTCAGTGTTTGCTGGAGCAGCGGGACGCCCTCATCATCATGCCGACGGGTGGCGGTAAGTCCATCTGTTTCCAGCTTCCTGCTCTGTTGCAAACTGGATTGACCCTGGTGGTTTCGCCGCTGGTAGCTTTGATGGAAAACCAGGTGCAGGAATTGTGGGAACGGCATCCTTCCTTTCGGCAATCAGTGGCATCCCTGCACAGTGAACTTCCGAAACAACAGCGCAGACAGACTCTATGGGCACTGGAAAATCAGAAATTGCGTCTGCTCTATCTTTCTCCCGAAACGCTGTTGAGTCCATCCGTTTGGGAGAAACTGTGCCACTCATCCCTGAAGTTAAATGGGTTGATTCTGGATGAAGCCCATTGCCTGGCCCAGTGGGGCGACACGTTTAGACCTGCCTATTTTCGACTGGGCGCGGTGCGATCGCAACTGCTCAAGTGTAAGTCAGAGGCCAGTCAGATTGCGATCGCGGCATTCACTGCCACGGCAGATCCTCAGGTTCAGCAAACAATCCAGCGAATTTTGCAACTCCACGATCCTAAGGTTTTTCGCCTCAATCCTTACCGCTCTAACCTGAACCTCAAAGTTCAAGTAGTCTGGACACCCCGTGGACGGAGACAACAATTGCTGAAATTCATTCAAAGTCACGGCAATCAGGCCGGTCTGGTTTACGTCCGCACCCGCCGGGATAGCGAAACCCTGGCTGAATGGTTGAGCCAGCAGGGATACCGCACAGCCGCCTACCACGCTGGTTTAAGCCCGGAGGAGCGTCGCCAAATTGAAAGCCACTGGATTAGTGATGTGATCCAGTTTGTTGTCTGCACCTGTGCCTTTGGCATGGGGATTAATAAGCCAAATGTGAGATGGGTTGCCCACTTCCACGCTCCATGCCTTTTGTCTGAGTACGTGCAGGAAGTAGGACGAGCTGGTAGAGACGGAAAACCTGCAACCGCCTTGACCCTAATCAGTGAAACGACTGGATGGCTCGATTCGGAAGATAAGCAACGGTGGCAATTTTTCGAGAACCAGACTCGGAAACAACAGCAGATGGCTCAGCAATTGGCGAAAAAGATTCCACCGCAGGGAGACGTTCAAACAGTCAGCCGTCAGTTTCAGGATGGCGTACTGGCACTGTCCTGGTTACATGGAGCGGGGCAACTTCAGTGGCAGGGTCCGTTTCACTATGTGTTGACCTCGCCCACGAAAGGTACATTATTAGCAAAGTCCAACACCGAAGCATCAAGGCAGATGGCTCAGTATCTTAAAACCCGTGACTGCCGCTGGAAGTTTTTGCTAAATGCATTTGGGTTTTCAGAGGAAGGGAAAAGCTTTCGCTGCGGGCATTGTGACAATTGCCCCTAGCTCCCAACTTCTATTCCCTGGCTCCTAACCCCTCACTTTCTCCTTAAAGAATTTTCAAAACTCCCGGAGGAGTCTTTCCATTCATGAATGATTAATCTGAGCCAAAGGATTGCATCGCGCCACCACTGCACACCTTGTTGAGGACTTGAGCCATGAAATGTTCTTTCACCTGGGCGATCGCGCCATCCTTTAGCCTGGCGATCGTTACATCTTTATTTAGTGTTCCTTTAACTGCTCAATCAGTACGCGCTGATAATTGCCGCTCAATTTCTTGGATCCAGACTCCTGATGGTAAATGTCATGATTTGAGCCATCTGACGGTATTGGGACGTTCCCGGCAAAATCTTGAAGATGCGTCCAAATTATACATAGAGACAATCCAAATTCATCAACCTCGACCTGTTACCTACGTCACTGAAACAACCATAACCGATCGCTCCACCACTTCAGTTGTCACTTTTGACACCTATTATCCCATGCCAGAGGAACTGGAAGAGAGTCTTGAGATACTCCAGCAAGTTGACAGTAACCTGCGCCAGAAAGCAGCTACAAATGAAGCCATTGAGCGATGGGCATTTCGCAGGCAACGGCAAGTTATGAATGGAGTGTCAAAATCTTTTATGAATACTGCTCCCATTTATGATTATCCTGTACAGGTCTGCTACGAGGTATGTCCCTGGTGAGGAGGTAGGCAATAGGCGACAGGCGTGAAAATCCAGTGCAGCAAAACAAAAGTTTTGTTAGAGGTGCAGGGGTTCCACTCCTGATCGGGGCAAAGCCCCCACCCCCCCATGTTGCAAATTTAGTGTTTTCAACACTAGTATTCCTTTAACAGGGTGCATCTATGGTAGTGCGATTGGAAAAGGTTGTACCGTTTGGGCGATCGCTCGATGAGTACATCCAGATGTTTAACCTGACTGAACAAGATTTACAGAAATCCATACTGGGGGTGGCAGACGGTCCCGCAAGTTTTAATGCGGAAAGTACCCAGCTTGGTTATCGAATTAAATCGATTGATCCCCTTTATCAATTTACAGCTCATCAAATCAGGGAACGATTTGACCAGGTCGTTGATAATATTATCGAACAGGTGAAAAATACTCCAGATGACTGGGTTTGGACCTATCATGGCTCACCTGATGGATTAAGGGAAAACCGAAAACGGGCAATTGAACTCTTTTGTGCAGACTATGAAGCCGGAAAAGTTGAGAATCGATACGAACTCGGTGAGCTGCCCGATTTGAAATACGGAGATGGCGAGTTTGACCTGGGTTTATGTTCCCACTTCCTTTTCCTGTATTCCGACCATTTCAGTGAACAATTTCATTTCGACTCTGTTTGCGAAATGCTCAGAGTCTGTCAGGAAGTCAGGATTTTTCCACTCCTCACACTCATGCTAAAACCCTCCCAACACCTGGGGCCAGTCATCGAAAAATTGCAAGCACAAAGCTATCAGTGTGAAATTGTTACCGTCCCCTACGAGCTACAGCGGGGTGGAAACGAAATGTTGAGCATCACAAAATCTGACTAGCAAGGTGGTGGGAAGTGATGGATGGATGGGTCCGCCCCCTTACTCATCTACCCACTTCCCTACATTGACATCGGTGAATCACCTGTACATGATATTCACTGACGTTTCCTCACGGGAATCCTTAATGACTTCTGCGCGGCGGTATACGCTGAGTTTGTCCTGTCCAGATCGGGTGGGTATTGTGGCGGCGGTGAGTGGTTTTATTGCCAGCCACAATGGTTGGATTGTGGAAGCTCAGCATCATGCAGATCAGGCTATGCAGCGTTTTTTCATGCGGCAAGAAATTCTGGCAGATTCGTTAGCATTTGGCATTGAAGAGTTTGGGCACCAATTTGCCCCGATCGCCGCCCAGTTTCAGATGGACTGGCAAATCACTGACTCTGCCAAAAAGAAACGGGTTGTCATCCTGGTCTCTAAACCAGAGCATTGTCTTTATGATTTACTGGCTCGCTGGCAAAGTGGCGAGTTGGATATTGAAATTCCCTGTGTTATTTCCAATCATGAGGTGCTACGCAAATTTGTAGAGTGGCATAACATTCCCTTTTACTGTGTACCTGTGACCCCTGAAACCAAGCCAGCAGCCTATGACGAAATCATGCAGCGGTTCGAAGCGGTGAAGGGGGACGTGATGGTGCTGGCGAGGTATATGCAGGTTTTATCACCGGAGATGTGCGATCGCTATTTCAAACGAATTATCAACATTCATCATTCATTTCTGCCCTCCTTTGTCGGTGCCAAACCCTACCACCAGGCCTATGAACGGGGAGTTAAACTGATTGGGGCAACCTGCCATTATGTCACCGCTGAACTTGATGCTGGCCCCATCATTGACCAGGATGTGATTCGGATTGACCATTCTGATTCGGTTGAAGATCTTGTTCGTTACGGAAAGGATATTGAGAAAACAGTTTTGGCCAGAGGATTGCGCTATCACATTGAAGATCGCATTCTGGTGCATGGCAATAAAACGGTAGTGTTCCGGTGAGGAAGGAATGATGAAGTGATGGCGTGGAAGGACGAATCGTGATTTGTGGCAATGCTGGAGATGAGTAGACCTAACAAGGTAATGATGAGTGGCGCTAGTCACCATCATTAACAACTCAAAAATCATTACGATTTGGGCACTACCGGAATGCGGATGCCAACCAGGAGTATGCATTTGAAACTCGCTGTAAATTCCTGAACGGAATCCTGCAATCTTCTAGGGTATGAATAAAGGCTCTTTTGTAACTAACATCCTTATGTAACAAATATGTCGGTTTAGGAATACATGTACCGAACGTTTGGTACAATCCTAGTCAGGAAGTAGAATATCAATCAGGAAATGATCGCCTTCTGCCAATAAATGTCGAGAGAAGAAATTGTGGTTCAACTGGTGGATGTGTTTCGGCGACATGGCTATGAGGGAGCCAGTCTGTCACACATTTCAAAGTTAACCGGACTTGGAAAGGCGAGTCTGTATCACCACTTCCCTGGAGGAAAGGAGGAGATGGCAGAAGCTGCACTAGATCACATTGATCGCTGGTTAGAAACCACCATTTTGAAATCCCTCTCCAGCCGGGCAAAACCTGCTAAGAGGTTACAACAGATGTGTGATCAGGTGCAGGAGTTTTTTGATGAAGGGCGGAAGTCTTGCCTCTGGGCAGTTCTGGTTTTAGGAGAGTCCAGTGATGATCTCTTTCATAACCGAATTAAGCAAGCCCTCTCTCGCTGGATCGACGCGATCGCCGCTGTGCTCCAGGAAATGGGACTGGATAAGGAAGAAGCCCGCGATCGTGCCGAAGAAACGATTTTGAGAATTCAGGGGGCATTAGTTATGGCACGAGGATTGGACAGTACAAGACCATTTCAGCGAACTATGAAAGCTGTAAAAAGTGAATTGCTGGGAATTGGAGAGAGGAGTAGTTAGTTGTTGGTTGTTAGTTGTTAGTTGTTAGAGAGGGATATCGCCTCATTTATTCATTAATTAACAAACAGGAGGATGTAGCCATGACAACAACTTCATCGATTCCTGGTTATACCTACGGTACGGATGCCGTTGCCCATTCGCCCATTTCGATGGAAGAGTTGGAACTTCTTAAACAGACGGTACTGTTTAGCGAAGAGGATGAAAAAGCACTACGCATGGCTGGAGAGGTTTTACAAGACCAGCTTGAGGAGATTTTAGACCTGTGGTATTCCTTTGTTGGTTCCCATCCCCATTTAGTTCAATACTTCAGCACTCCCAACAAACAACCAATTGAGAAATATCTGGCAGCGGTTCGTCAACGTTTTCGTCAATGGATTTTAGACACTTGTAACCGTCCCTATGATCAAGCCTGGCTTGATTATCAGCAGGAGATTGGTCTGCGGCATACCTATGCCAAGAAAAACCAGACGGATCAGGTTTCCTCTGTTCCTCACATTGGAATGCGTTACATGATTGCCTTTATTTATCCCATTACAGCAACTATCAAGTCCTTTTTAGCCAGGAAAGGGCACAGTGCTGAGGAGGTTGAGAAGATGCACCAGGCGTGGTTTAAGGCAGTTGTTTTGCAAGATGCGCTCTGGTGCTATCCCTATGCGAAGGAGGGATATTTCTAAGGCTAATACCGGTTCGCTATGAGGTTGCAGGACAGTGCTTATTCGGTCTGGTTGCGACTTTGGATATGGTCAGCTACCAAGTTTCGCAGGTCCAGGATGCTTGCTGTGAGATGGGCGATCGCTTGAGTGTTCAGTGCTTGCTGTGCTGCGGTCGCTTCCAGGTGTTGCTCAATACGAGCCATCCTGGCTTCATGCTCTGCTTGCCACTGCTCGTGCCGAGCGATCACCTGCTAGTAGGCCGTGGCAATTTGGGTGAGTTCTTGGGTTTCCATCGCCTAATCTTATCCTCTTTGCCCATTGCCGAACTGCCGTTCGATAGCCACTCTCAACTCAGCAATAGCAATAAGTGTACGAACAGATTACCACTGCGAAAGAGGTAGAAACCAATGATAAATTAACGTGAGTTCTGGATCAGAAAGGGTGGGGGCCGTAGGCTGAAATAAGCAAACAATTCAGCAACTTCCACCTGTACGTCTAGCTTAGAGGACCTCTTCTGCTCAGTCAATGACTTCTGCCAACGCTTTGAACCTCAGTGGCAACAGCAACTTTTGCAGAGTGGGCTACAAACCCGGAAGCGGAGCCGACACCTGTGCCTGAGTGAAATCATGACGATTGAGATTGCCTTTCACCAGCAGGGCTGCCGCACGTTCAAGGACTACTATACCAAGCACGTTTGTCGCTACTGGCACAAGGCATTCCCGGAGTTGGTGAGCTATCCCCGCTTTATCAGTTGGTTACCTTCGGTGTTATTGCCATTGTGTGCCGACCTACGGTCTTGCTTTGGGCCATGCAGTGGGATTAGCTTCATCGACTCGACCAGCCTTAAGGTTTGCCCCAATCGCCACATCAAGCAGCACCAAGTGTTTGGTTTGATTTATTAGCCGAGCGGGCAAGACTTCGGTGGACTGGTTCTTCGGTTTCAAACTCCATTTGGTTGTCAATGATAGAGGGGAATTGCTCAACTTTACCCTGACGCCTGGCAACACCGATGACCGAACTCCTGTCCCCAAGCTGCTGCAACGGCTCTTCAGCAGGGTGTTCGCCGACAAAGGCTATGTCTCGCAAAAGTTGGCAGAACAACTCTTGCAGCAGACCAGGGTGCAGTTAATCACCCAGTTGCGGCGCAATATGAAGAATCGCTTGCTCAAGCTGAATGACCGTTTGCTGTTGCGCAAGCGATCGATGATCGAG